>QKAI01000127.1 GCA_003246505.1 Spirochaetaceae bacterium
GGAAGAGGTGGTTGTCCGTACCGCCCGTGGCGATTTTGAGCCCCCGGTCGGAACAGGCGTCGGCCAGGGCCTGGCAATTCTCCACGATCTTCTTAGCGTAGACCTTGAACTCGGGCTTCGCCGCTTCGGTGAAGGCGACCGCCTTGGCGGCCATGGCATGGGGAAGGGGTCCGCCCATGGCGATGGGGCAGGCCTTGTCCACCGCTTCGGCGAACTCCTCGTCGCAGAGGACCATGCCGCCCCGGGGGCCGCGGAGGGTCTTGTGGGTGGTGGTGGTGACCACCTGGGCGTGGGGGAAGGGATTGAAGTCCCCTTCGAAGACGCCGCCGGCCACGAGACCGGCGAAGTGGGCCATATCCACCATGAACACGGCGCCCGCCTTGTCGGCGATCTCTCTCATGCGCTTGAAATCCACCTTCCGGGGATAGGCGCTGTAGCCGGTGAGGAGGATCAGGGGTTTGATCTCCATGGCCATCTTTTCGATCTCGTCGTAGTCGAGAAGCCCCGTCTCCCTGCTTACCGTATAGGAGTAGGCGTCGAAGATCTGGGCGGAGACGTTGTGCCGGTAGCCGTGGGTCAGGTGCCCGCCGGAGTAGTAGTCCAGGCCCAGAAGGCGCTGGTTACCCAGCTCGGCTCGGATTTTGTTCCAGTCCTCCCGGCTCAGGTGGGAGGGATTCATCTCCCCCAGCTTCTCCAGGGCGGGGATTTCCACCCGGGCGTTGATGATGGCCAGGTAGGCGATCAGATTGGCGTCGGCCCCGGAATGGGGCTGAACGAAGGCATGGTCGCAGCCGAAGAGCTCGCAGGCCTTTTTCGCGGCGTAATCCTCGATGGCGTCCACATTGTCGCAGCCCGCGTAGAAGCGGTGCCAGGGGAATCCTTCGGCGTACTTGTCGGTCAGCAGATTGCCCATGGCCAGCTGGCAGGACAGGGAGGAATAGTTCTCGCTGGCGATCAGCTTGAGGTAACTCCTCTGATCGGCCAGTTCCTTCACGGTGGAGGCGGCCACTTCGGGGGCCACTTCGGCGACTTTCGTCAGGGAAGCCAGATAGGCGATAAAACCGGGATCGGGATTATCGGTACTCTTTAGGTAGTCATGAAAAACACTCATCACATCACTCCTGAAAAATAAGATTTCCCGTCTACCCAGACGCACGATAGACGAATGACATTCCCGATGGTCTATTCCATCCCGGCGGGGATACCGCGCTCACGTCAGTTTCTGTTGGGACCCATTATACTAAAGGCTGAATCGAAGGGCAAGGGGAAAAGGGCATCCCGGGGCTTGCGATGAACTTCCAAGTAGTTCATATTTAGGGGAAAGAGGGGGAGGATAGCAATGAAATTAACCTGGGTAACCTTTAATGTGAGGGATATGGAAAGATCCCTGGAATTCTATAGGAAATGGGCCGGCCTGTCCCTGAACAGGCGCTTCTCCCCCAGGGAGGGCTCGGACATCGCCTTCCTCGGCAGCGAGGGGACGTCCACCGAACTGGAATTGATCTGCAACAGCAGGAACGGTGAGCCACGGCACGGGAAGGATATCTCCCTGGGTTTCGCCGTCCCCTCCCTGGACAGGGTCATGGGGGAACTGGAGAAGGAGGGGATACCCTATCAGGGGCCCTTCAGCCCGGCCCCCTCGGTACGCTACATCTACGTGGAGGATCCGGACGGGGTGAAGGTGCAGTTCCACCACAGCGAAAACTGAGGCCCCCCCGTGAGAGCCCACTATTTCCAGCACGTGCCCTTTGAGGGCCTGGGCAGCATCGAGCCCTGGCTGATTGGCCGGGGGTATGAGATAACCCGCACCCTCCTCTCCGAACCGGAGCCCCTCCCCTCCCCCGGGGAGGTGGATTTCCTCATCATCATGGGCGGCCCCATGAGCGTGAACGACCTGGACGAGTACCCCCGCCTGGCTTCGGAGAAGGATTTTATCGGTAAATTCATCGCCACGGGAAAACCGGTTCTGGGAATCTGCCTGGGAGCCCAGCTCATCGCCAGCGCCCTGGGGGGAAGGGTTTTCCCCAACCACAGGAGGGAGATCGGCTGGTATCCCGTGCGGGGGGTGTCCCCGGCGGACCCGGGGCTCTTCCCGTTCCCCGGGGAGGCGGAGGTCTTCCACTGGCACGGGGAGACCTTCTCCCTGCCCGAAGGAGCGGTACGGATAGCCCGCAGCGCCGCCTGCGAAAACCAGGCCTTTCAGATAGGGGCCAATGTGATCGGCCTGCAGTTCCACCTGGAAACCACCGCCGAGTCGGCCCGGATCCTGGTGGAGAACAGCCGGGACGAACTGACCGGAGGGGAGTACGTCCAGGGGGAGGGGGAAATCCTCGCCGCCCCGCCCTCACGGTACGAAGGGATTAACCGCCTGATGGGGGAGCTTCTGGATTATCTGACCTCTCCCCCGCCCCTGGAGTACTCCCTCTCGGGGGAGGATTTTCTGACCTACCAGCTCTTCGAGGCCAATAACTCCAAACGCATCCGGTCCAGGAGACGGAGGAACTGGCTGCTGATCCCCCTCATCTACTCCCTACTCTCCATCCCTCTGGCCTATCTCACGGACAGGGTGATGACGTTCGGTTTTATCGGGCTAGCCCTTATCTGGCTTATCTTTTATCCCTTCTACTCCCGCTGGCTCTACCGCAGGCACTATGTGAAACATATAGCCGATTACTATGCCAACCGTCTGGATAAGGCGGTGGTGACGGCCCTGGAGGGCCATCGCTTTTTCCTGAGGGACGATGTGAGCGAGAGCCGTATCAATGCGGACCAGGCCGAAGCGATCTGGAGGCTGCCCTCCCATGTGCTCATCAAATTCCTTTCCGGTAATACCCTAATCATTCCCACCGAGAGGGTGGAGTCCTCCCGCCTTGACCGTTTTCTCAAGGGGGTGAGCGCCGTAACAGGGCTGGCCGTGACGGACCGGTCCGACTGGAAGTGGAAGTAGACGGTCATGACCCTTGAGACGGAAAGGCTGATACTGCGGGAGTTCGTCCCGGAGGATTTACCCGCCCTGCTGGCCTATCAGAGGGATCCCCGTTACCTGGAATTCTACGACAGGAAATCGCAGAGCGGGGAAGAAGCGCCTCATTGGCAACTGCGGCATACGGAGTGACGGGGAGAGGGGGGCGGAAATCGGCTACGAGCTGAATCCGGATTACTGGGGGCGGGGCTTCGCCTCCGAGGGGATAGGGCGGATGGTCCGGTTCGGGATAGAGGAGCTGGGCGTGGAGCGCCTGAGTGCCCGGTGCCATCGGGATAACCGCCGGTCCGTCCATGTGCTGGAAAAACTGGGATTCGCCCTAACCCCTGCGGGGGACAGGGAAGACTTCCCCCCGGAAGGGGAAGCGCTCTACACCAGGACCGTCAGTTAGGGGAGTTCTGCCGCTTCCATTTCTCGAAATCGGAAAGGTCATTCTCAAGGACCCGGCTCTCGCTCTCCCGCTTGCTGTCGAAATCGGCCTGATCCTGCTCAAACCAGTCCTCCCAGGAGAGGAGGCTGAACCGGCGGGACCCGATGGTCACCACGGTTTTCTCCTGGCCCCGGTTATCGATCACCTTCTCCTTGGCCACGGGGGGCAGATCCTTCTGAACCGTATCCGTCTCCTGCCTCAGGACGCGCCGGGCGGTGACATAGCGGGCCTTCCAGTACCTTTCGTCCATGTCGGTGATCACCACTCCCGTCTGGGGCCCCTGGGAGACGGCCTGGATCACCGTATTGCTGCCCACGTAGATCGCGGCGTGGGTGATCTCGGCCCTGTTGGAACCGGTGGCATAGAAGACCAGATCCCCCGGGGCGAGGCTGGCCTTGTCCACGGCGCTCCCCGCCCGGGCCTGCTCCGAGGAGGAACGGGGAAAGGCGGGGACGATCCGCCCGTAGAGGTAGTAGAGCAGGCCGGAACAATCGAAACCGGAGGGGGAGGTCCCCCCGTAGCGGT
Source organism: Spirochaetaceae bacterium (assembly GCA_003246505.1). GTDB lineage: Bacteria > Spirochaetota > Spirochaetia > DSM-2461 > DSM-2461 > SZUA-368. The sequence continues at coordinate 3,939 of QKAI01000127.1, forward strand.
AGGGGGTGCCCACCAGAGCGGAGGCGGACTTGAGTATATCCCCCGCCGTACCGGCGGAAATCATGGCCGTGAGGGCCGTAAATAGCAGAACCGTAAAAACTCGTTTCATAGTCATTAATATAACGGCATATCCGGAGAATTTCTTGATTTAATCTCCCCCCTCCCCTACAATGAAACTAAACACACAGGGGAGATGAAGATGAAAAAAGTGGCCCTTTTACTGGCGGACGGATTTGAGGAGATCGAGGCGATTACCCCGGCGGACATTCTTCGCAGGGCCGGCGTGGAAGTGATTCTGACCGGCGTGGAGGGTCTCTCCGTCACCGGTTCCCACCATATTACCGTGGAGGCGGACATGACCCTGGAGGAACTTCCCGACGGCCTGGACGGCATCGTCATCCCCGGGGGCATGCCCGGAGCGGCCAATATCGCCGCCTCCGCCGATGCGATGAAGCTTATCAGACGAATTTACAACGACAGCGAGCTGGTGGGGGCCATCTGCGCCGCCCCGGCCGTGGTTCTGGGGGAATCGGGCCTTCTGGAGGGACGGGAGTTCACCTGTTATCCCGGTTTCGAGACCCGGGTCAAGGGGGCCCGCCATTCGGAGGAGCGGGTGGTGAGGGACAGCAATCTCATCACCAGCCGGGGAGCCGGTTCGGCGGCGGAGTTCGCCCTGGCCCTGGTGGAGTACCTGGCGGGCAAGGAAAAGGCGAAGGAGATAAAAAAGGCGACCCTGCAGAACTGGTAGGGCGGGAAAAAACAATTCATCCCGTTCTTTCCCTTTCCCTCCCCGGAAGGGGGCACTATACTCAATCCCGAGCGAGAAGGAGAAAGAAGTTGATAGACAGGAAATGAGAGGAGAATAGGACAGGAACCGGTGAGGTTCCGGCAGGATTTCTCGTAACCCTCTTATCTGCCCCCATAAATAAAACGGGAGGGCAATCATGTCTTCACTTCACTTCCAGAAGGTCACCTTCACCTACCCCTCATCCACGGATATCCTGCTCAGGGAGATCGATTTTGAACTGTTCCCGGGCTGGTACGGCCTCACGGGGAACAACGGGACGGGAAAAACCACCCTCATGAAACTGGCGGGCCGGCTCCTTCTCCCCGATTCGGGCCGGATCGCCGCCCCCACCTCCTCCTACTGCCCCCAGATCACAGACGAATTGCCCCCCCGCTGGGAGGAGTATTGGGAAGCCCTTTACGGCGGGGATAACGGGGCGGGACGCCTCTTCTCCCTCCTGGGGCTTGACCATGACTGGCCCTGGCGGTGGGCGACCCTCAGCCAGGGGGAGAGAAAACGCTTTCAGCTGGCCCTTCTTCTCTGGGCGGAGAGGGATCTCCTCCTGGTGGACGAGCCGACCAATCACCTGGACGGTTCCTCCCGCCTTCTGATTCTGGAGGCGCTCAGACAGTACAAGGGAATAGGGCTTATGGTGAGCCACGACAGGGACTTCATGGATGCCCTCTGCAAGGGCCACCTCTTTCTCCGGGGAGGACGCACCTCCTACCGTCCCGGAACCCTTACCGCCTGCCTTGAGCAGGAGGAGAGGGAGAGGCAGGCCCTGACAAAGCAGCGGGGCGAAGCCCTGAGGGAGACGGCGCGCCTGGAGAGGATCGCCGGGGACCGGAGGCGTCTCGCCGAGGGCAGCGACCGGCGGGTCTCCAAGGGAAGACTGGATCCGGGCGACCATGACGGAAAGGGTAAAATCGATCTGGCCCGGGTTACCGGAAAGGACGGGACCGGGGGGAAGCTCCTGAAGCAGATGGAGAACCGAATCGCCCGGGCGGAGAAAAAAGTGTCCTCCCTCACCCGGGAGGGGGTCCGCAAAACGGGGGTAACCCAGAGCACTTCCGTCTACCGGGGCGACCGGATTCTTCATCTGCCCGAGGGCAGCATTGAACTGGGGGATGGGAGAAGGCTGAAACACGGGGAGCTGATCCTCGGTCCCGGAGACCGGATCGCCCTGTCCGGGGACAACGGGACGGGGAAAACGACTCTTATAGGCCGCCTGATTGACTCATCACCCCGAAGGGACCTGATCCTCTACCTGCCCCAGGAGATTGACCGGGATCTCAGGGAGCTTTTTCAAAGGGAGTGGGACGCTGCCCCGGCCCCGGTCAGGGGCGCTCTGATAAGTTATTTCTCCCGCCTGGGGGGAGATCCGGACCAGTTTCTGTCAAGCCGCCATCTGAGCCCCGGGGAGGAGCGCAAACTCTACATCGCCCGGGGACTTATGACCGAGCCGGCGCTGATCGTTCTGGACGAACCGACCAACCACCTGGATCTGGCTTCCATCGCCATTCTGGAAGAAGCCCTGGCCCGTACCGGTGCGGCCCTGCTCCTGGTGAGCCATGACGGCCGCTTCCGGCGGACCCTCACCCGTACCGAATGGCGTCTGCGGGAGAGGGACGGGGTGGTGCATCTGTCCGAATCGGAGACTCAGACGTTGTAGGTGGAGGAGGAGACGTTGCCCCCGGAACCGGTCCAGTTGGTGTGGAAGAACTCCCCCCGGGGCCTGTCTATCCTCTCGTAAGTGTGGGCTCCGAAGTAATCCCTCTGGGCTTGGAGCAGGTTGGAGGGGAGCCGTCTGGACCGGTAGCTGTCAAAGAAGGCCAGGGCCGAGGACATGGCGGGAACGGGAATGCCCCACTCCACCGCCTTCATGACCACTTTCCGCCAGCTCTCCTGGCAGTCGTTCATCACGTCCCGGAAGTAGTCGTCCAGAAGAAGGTTTTCCAGGCGGGGATTCTTATCGTAGGCGTCCCGGATCTTACCCAGGAAGGTGCTGCGGATGATGCAGCCCCCCCGCCACATGAGGGCGATCCCCCCGTAATTCAGGTCCCAGCCGTACTCCTTCGCCGCTTCGCGCATGAGCATGAAGCCCTGGGCGTAGGAGATGATCTTGGAAGCCAGGAGGGCCCGGCCGATCTGGGCCACGAAGTCCTCCTTGAAGGAGTCGTTGAACTCCCCCCCGTCCCTGATCTCCCGGGCCGGTCCGCCGTAGAGCTCCGAGGCGCGGACCCGTTCGTCCTTGAGGGAGGAGACGCAGCGGCTGTAGACCGCCTCGGCAATGAGAGTCAGGGGCACCCCCTTGTCCAGGGCGGTGATGCCGGTCCACTTCCCGGTCCCCTTCTGACCCGCCGTATCCAGGATCTTGTCGACCAGGGGCTCCCCGTTCTCCCTGTGGGAGAGGATGTCCGCGGTGATCTCTATGAGGTAGCTGTCCAAGTCTCCCGAATTCCACTCCCCGAAGATCTCCGACATGCGGTCCGCGGAGAGGCCCAGCCCCTCGCCCATCAGCTGATAGGCTTCGCAGATGAGCTGCATGTCCCCGTATTCGATGCCGTTGTGGACCATCTTCACGAAGTGGCCCGCCCCGTCCTCCCCCACCCAGTCGCAGCAGGGTTCCCCGTCGGCCCGGGCGGCGATGGACTGGAAGACCGGCTTGACCGCCTGCCAGGCCTCCCGGTTTCCCCCGGGCATGAGGGAGGGCCCCCTCCGGGCGCCCTCCTCCCCTCCGGAGACGCCGGAACCCACGAAGAGGATCCCCTTATCCTTCAGAAGGGCGGTGCGGCGGTTCGTATCGCCGTAGTAGGAGTTGCCCCCGTCGATAATAATGTCCCCCCCTTCCAGAAGGGGAACGAGCTGATCGATAACCCGGTCGACCACGTCCCC
>QKAI01000367.1 GCA_003246505.1 Spirochaetaceae bacterium
TAGAGGTCAATGATAGCGACCACATAGACAATTCCTCCGGGTAGGCCAACATAGGGAATATCAGAAGCCCAAACCTGATTAGAATGAGTTATTTCAAGATTACGGAATAAGTAAGGATACTTCTTATGGTTTTCCCCGGTTTGGAAAGACATCTCTTGGGAATGACCGCTATAATGCCTAACTCCTTTATAAGCCTGGGCTAAACTTCTAATGAGATTCCACAACAAGTATGAATAGAGAAAGGATCACAATATTTCAGATATTCTGCGCCTAATCCTTCTTACTTCGTTCTCATTATCTCCAACCCAAATACAAACCAATCGTTTTCCTTCCCCCATTTTCTCTCTGATTTCAGATAAAGATTACCCCTTCACTTTTTGATCATTGAAGTATAAATATGAGCCTTTAACTGCTATATTTCCTTCAACTTTACACTTCGGATATACGTATATCTCGCCAAGTCTGCGATTATTGTATTCCCTTATCTGCCGGACACTCATGTGTTTAACCGCGAAAAATACATAGGATCATGGTCAGCAACTTTAGGATTTATCATAATAACTTTACTGACATTTTCAGTCAATTTTATATTCTCAGCCTCGAGTTCTCCTTGATAACGATAAAAGAGCTCCCCTGCCTTAGCAAGTTTGAGACTTTCCCTGTAACTCAAGTTAGTTCGTTCTAGCATAATGTAAGCCTTCCAGGAACTAGCAACTTGCAGATATAATCCTTCAAGCTTAATGGTCGCTAGTGCTACAGCTAAATGGGCCGGCCATGGCCTTCTTTACATTGTACTCGACAGATCGCATAAACTCTTCTATATCATTGAGGGAAGAACCTTCAGGGAAAAAACCGTTCACATCACCCTCCTTTCCAATTTGTTTCTGGCATCACTGAAATCAATCACCTGGCCACCATGAGAATAGCGGTCCATCATTTTACTGCTTTTATGCCCCGCCAATGCCATAACAGCTATATCAGGTAATCCAGCCATTCTCGCTAATGTGACAAAGCTGTGGCGAAGACCATGAAAGGTTAAATTCCGTTGAGTCCTTTGATCGTCATCTATCCCAATATTTCTTAAAATACGTAAATACACCTTTCTGATAACAGTATTACTGAAGGGCTCATGATTGACTTCTGTAGAATAATGGACAAAGTCATCCCCGCTTTTATAGGGTGAATACTCTCATAAATGAAATAGTATTGGTAAAAGAGAACTATGCAATATGGTCTGTCGTTCAGAACCAGCTTTGCATCTTACCAGACCTTGCTTATCAATCCAATTATGTTGAACGTCTATAAGGCCTTTTTCAAAATCTATATCACCCCAAAGAAGACCGCGCACTTCACCTCGACGAAGCCCACAGAAGGCTGCTAATAATACCGCAGACTTAATCCTTGGATCGTTCTCATGAACGGCAAGAAGAGCTTCTGTTTCATCAACATCCAAAACACCACGCTCTTTTTCCTTATAGTGAATAGGTGATATCTTAACCAGTGGATTCTCAGGAATTTCATCTCGACTATAGGCATAGGAATAGGGAGTTTTTAAAGTCTGGAGTAATGTGTTAATCCGTCTCTTCCCTACTCCCTTTTCAATAAGCCACAACTTCCAGTCATTCACCATTGCTGCGGTCAATTCGCTAATCCTCAAGTTCTTAAAGGGAGGATAGATTTCGATGAATTGTTCTATTCCCATCCGATTCATTTGCAGATAGTAGGTAGAATGGGGATTTCCTTCAACAAGACTCCTATACTTACAATAGGCACTATCCACTTTCCAGAAATCCTTGAGATAGGTAATTAGAGAACTGTAGTCAACAAAGGAAATATCCTCGAGCATGGATAAAGCCACATTATATGCTTCCTGTTGCCTGCCTTTCTTTCCCCGGGCTTCAATACCCGTACTCTTTGTGACTTCATATTGATTGGTTGCTGGATTCAAAAACCTTGCATACCAAACTGGTCCAGACTCGAGATTCCTTATAAACAAGGAAACCGAAGACCTCATAAAACCTCCTTTTCGATAAAATCGAAAAAATGTAACACGCCGTGTAACACCATGGGTTTTATTACGATCTCCGGTTTTCCGGTCGAAAGTAATAATCTAACTTGACTACTACCAAGTTATTGCTGCATATAAAATTATATGCAGACGAATAACTTTTGTAAGTTGGGCCCACAAGGACTTGAACCTGGGACATCTTGATTATGAGTCAAGCGCTCTAACCAACTGAGCTATAGGCCCTTATACGAGCGGTCATAATAATCAAAAGAGAAACTTCTGTCAATACTATTCCGGGGGAACTGATAGTATATGCCGGATGAGATGTATCAGTCATTATTACAGAATATTCAAATTCCTCCAGGTGAAACGGCAATTGGGGTATGTATGATTTGTAAAATAGTTAAAAGTCACACCCCCCGGACCTTGAGAAAAAACCGGAATAGGAGCAGAATAACCCCATGCCCATCCTGGATACCCATGCCCATATCTTTCCTCCCAAGATCGCGGAAAAGGCCAGCCGTTCCATAGGTCTTTTTTACAATACCGACGTCACATACAAGGGATCCATCGGGGAACTGATCGCCAGCGGCGACAGGATTTCCGTTACCAGGTACATTGTCCACTCCACGGCCACCCGGGCGGAACAGGTCATCCCCATTAATGATTTCATTATCCGGTCCTGCCGCGAGGAGCCCCGGTTCATCGGGTTCGGAACCATGCACCAGGATTTCCCCGATATACGGGGGGAGTTCGAACGTATGCAGGAGGAGGGCCTGAAGGGTCTCAAGCTGCATCCGGATTTTCAGGAGATTGAAGCGGACAGCCCCCGACTGGATCCTGTGTATGAGGAATTGGCAGACCGGGACTTGCCGGTCCTGATCCATGCGGGGGACAGTCGTTACGACTATTCCTCCCCCCGGCGGCTCGCCCGTGTCCTGGACAGGCATCCCCGGCTGAAGATGATAGCGGCCCATTTCGGCGGCTATACCCAGTGGGAGGACTCCCTGGAATACCTGGCCGGTCGGGACTGCTGGTTCGATACCTCCAGCTCCCTCTGGCGGCTCTCACCGGAAACGGCCGGTCGATTTTTCCGCAAGCACGGGACGGAGCGGTTTCTCTTCGGGTCGGACTTTCCCATGTGGGATCATACGGGGGAGCTGAAGCGGCTCGACGCCCTTCAGCTGGGGGACCGGGAGAGGGATGGCCTTCTCTGGGACAACGGGGCGGCCCTTCTGAATCTGCCCCCCGGTTGATCCGTCCCTTTTTGCTTGATCTTCCCGGGGAAACAAAATACAATGGGACCATGGACAGAGCCGATTACACCTGGAAGGATTTGAGAAAGGACGAGCACGATCTGGCCGCTTCGGTTATCGGCAGGGAGGCGGTCCGCCTGGCCCCCATCCCCACCGGCCAGTCCCCCCGGCTTAACATGGATTTCCCCGTCAGGGCGGTTCTTTTTGACGTGTACGGCACCCTTTTGATATCCGGTACGGGGGACATAGGGCTGGCCCGGGAAAAGGAGAACAATTTCATACTGGACGCGGGTATGGAGGGGACGGAGTTTTCCCGGCTCCCCAGGGAGTACCGCTGCCAGGATCTGGCCGGTTCCATGAAAAGCATCATCGAAGAATTCCACGGGGAACAGCGCAGGAAGGGGGCCGATTATCCCGAGGTGGACATCATCACCGTCTGGGACCGGGTGCTTTCCCGCTTCAAGGAGGAGCGGTTCATCGCCACCGATTACTCCCTCCGCTCCCTGGTCCATCTGGCGACCTACCATGAGATCATATCCAATCCCGTATGGGAGATGCCCGGAGCCTTTGACCTACTCTCCCGGCTCAGGGAGAAGGATTATCCCCTGGGCATCGTGTCCAACGCCCAGTTCTACACCCCCCTCACCCTGGAAAAACTCTCCGGCAGATCCCTGGAGGAGCTGGGTTTCTCCCCGGAACTCTGCTCCTGGTCCTACCGCCTTCTTTTAGGTAAACCGTCCAGGGATCTGTTCCGCACCCCCCTGGAGGAACTGAAGAACCGGGGCATATCCCCGGAAGAGGTCCTCTACGTGGGAAACGATATGCTTAACGATATCTATACCTCCCGGCTCTGGGGATGCCGGACCGCCCTGTTCGCCGGGGACCAGAGATCCCTGAGGCTGAGGGAAGACGACGACCGCTGCTCCGCCCTGGAGCCGGATCTCATACTGACCGATATGAATCAGTTAAAGGAGCTGCTGTGAGCACGGTGATTACGGAAAAATCCTCCCCGGAGAAAAGGGGGAAAAAGACAAAGCCCGGAAGGGCCATGCGCCGTTTCAGCCGATGGCTGACTTTTCTGATCTTCCTGGGAGCCGTCGGATTCGGTGCCTGGTACGGCTGGGTGCAGTGGGACATACCCGAAGGGTACGGCGGCCTCATCCATACGAAATTCACCTGGCGGGACGGAAAAAGAGCGGGTGGGTTCGACCGGGAGCTCACCGTCAACGACGGGCTTCACTGGCGCTGGGAGAAACTGATTCCCACCAACCTGACCATGCACCTCTATCCCCTGGCCATCCGCAGCGTAACCCTTTCCACTTCGGGAACTCTCCCTTCGGGGGATCTTTACCTGAATTTCCTGGAGGAGAAGGGGGACAGCCGTTTTGACTGGAACCTGTCCGTGTACCTCTCCTACCGGCTGAGGACGGAGATGGTGCCCTCTCTGGCCGGAAAGGAGGGAATCCTGCCGGAGAATCTGGAGGATTACCTGGCGAAGGAGGAGGACCTGATCAAGAACGAACTCTACGCCTATCTGGCCGATTACAGCCCGGAAACCAATATTGCGGATAAGATGGAATCCGCCCGGGGGGAGATCAACCGTCTCCACCCCTACCTGGAAGTGACCTCCCTGGCTCCGGACAGGATCAGCCTTCCCGATTATGCCCTTTACGAGAAAGCCCGGACTCTTTACTTCTCCTATCTGGACGAAAGGAACCGTTCCCTGGGGGAGATGATAAGCCGCGTAGCCCCTAAAACGGCGGTGAACGAGGAGAAGATGAAAGTCCTGGAGGAGTACGGCAAGGTTCTGACCGAATACCCCGTCCTCATAGATTTCTTCGCCCTGGACGGGGATAACAAATTCGGAAGGTATACCCCCTCCGACCTTATGCCGGAGGACCTGGCAGGGTCCGAATAACCAGGAGGGAACCCTTCTCTCTCACAAGCCTGACCCGATCCCCTGCAAAGCGGTTGCTCAGGCTCAGCTCTCCCCTCTCCCAGCGGACCCGGTCCAGAGCCCAGAAAAGCCCCTGGGAGGTAAAGCGGATGTCCCGGTTTCCCAGGGGGTAGAAGGAGATGATCTCCCCGGGCACGCCGGCCAGCTCCAGGGATTCGCTCAGGGGGAAAATCTCCTCCCTGCCGGAAATCCACAGGTCCGGAGAACGGGGTCCCTCGAAGAGAGAGAGCAGGGCCAGGGTATGGTCCAGGCGTCCCTCTCCTCCCCCGATGAGCACCCGGGTCCCGTAGGGGGCGATCTCGTCCAGGGCCAGTTCCGTATCGGTATAATCCTTGTCCACGGGGTAGATTTTCACCCGTTCCGCGGGAAAATCCGCCAGGAGAGACCTGTCTCCCAGGGAGTCCATATCCCCCACGATCAAATCGGGGGTATACCCGTAGGCGAGGGCCTGGTCGAGCCCGGAATCGGCGGCCACCAGAAAGTCGCATTTCCCTAATAGATCCTCGATAGCCCCCAGGGGCGGCGCCGCGCCTCCGGTTATGACAATGGCAGTTTTCCCTTTCATCCATCCTTTTATAAAATATTTGGAGAAAAAACTAAAGGCCCTTCGGGAAAATCCGAAAATGATCATAGGGATTCAGGATGAATTCCGTGCGAATAGGGATGTTCGCAGATTTTTCTTTAGATCAAGGAGGATCTAATTTATGATTATCAATCACAACATGTCCGCACTGTATTCCAACAGACAGCTGGGTATCAACAACAACGCCACCACCAAGGCCATGGAGAAACTCTCCTCCGGTATGAGAATCAACCGGGCCGGTGACGACGCGGCCGGTCTGGCCATCTCCGAAAAGATGAGAGCCCAGATCCAGGGCCTGAACCAGGCTTCCCGCAACGCCAGCGACGGCATCAGCTTCATCCAGACTTCCGAAGGCTATCTCCAGGAAACTTCCGATGCCCTTCTGAGAATCCGGGAACTGGCCGTACAGTCCTCCAACGGCATCTACTCCAGCGAAGACCGCATGCAAATCCAGGTGGAAGTGTCACAGCTCGTCGACGAAATCGACAGAATCGCCTCCCATGCCCAGTTCAACGGCATGAACATGCTTACCGGCCGTTTCGCCAAGGATACGGGCCTGAACGCGGTAACCTCCTCCATGTGGCTCCACATCGGCGCCAATATGGACCAGAGGGAGCAGGTGTTCATCGGCACCATGACCGCCAACGCCCTGGGCGTCCGCCAGGTGGGAACGGGGATCATCATGTCCCTTTCCACTCCGGAACAGTCCAACAGAAACATCGGTGTTCTGGATGCGGCCCTTAAGAGAGTCAACAAGCAGAGAGCCGACCTGGGCGCCTACCAGAACAGACTGGAAATGGCGACCAAGGGTATCGACGTGGCCGCGGAGAACCTGCAGGCCTCCGAATCCCGCATCCGTGACGCGGATATGGCCAAGTCGAGCATCGAGTTCGCCCGCCAGAGCATCCTCAGCCAGAGCGCCAACGCCATGCTGGCCCAGGCTAACACGAGGGGGCAGCAGGTACTTTCCCTGCTGCAGTAGGCCAAAACGTACGGGTCCCCCTGAATTTCCCGGTTTAGGGGGGTTATGTTATTGCGTTTTTCCTGCTGTTTTCGTTATTATTCCCGTAATGATTAATTTAGCCGGCCCCAGGGCCGGTTTTTTGTTGAGGTTTTAAATGAGTTTTACCGTAACGGCGCCGGAAGAGATATACGAAATGGCCGACCGGTTCACCCGGGCCGGCTACGAATGCTATCTCGTGGGGGGCGCCGTTCGGGACCAGCTCCTGGGACTTGAGGCCAAGGACTGGGACCTGACCACCAACGCCCTGCCCGAACAGGTCATGGGCCTTTTCAAGCATGTGATTCCCACGGGAATCAAGCACGGCACCGTGACGGTCATTTATAAGAAATACCACGTGGAAGTCACCACCTACCGGGTGGACGGCAAATATACGGACGGACGGCGTCCGGACCGGATCTCCTTCACTCCCAGCATAGAGGAGGACCTGAAGAGACGGGACTTCACCATCAACTCCCTCGCTTTTAATCTGAAGTCACGGACCCTGTTCGACCCCAACGGGGGGCTTTCGGACCTGGAAGCCAGGCAGATCCGCGCCATTGGCCGGGCGGAGGAACGGTTCAACGAGGACGGTCTCCGGTCCATAAGGGCCTGCCGGTTCGCGGCCCAGCTGGATTTCACTGTCACCGAGGATACCTTTCAGGGCATTGTCAAAACCCATCACCGCATCCCCGGCCTCTCCCGGGAGAGGATCTATGAGGAGCTGATCAAAATCATGGAGACCTCCTCCCCTTCCCTCAGCTTCAAGCTCTTCCGGGA
>QKAI01000293.1 GCA_003246505.1 Spirochaetaceae bacterium
GGCTTCCTTCTCTCCCCGGGCGGGTATGGGATGGATATCCAGGTCAAAAAGGGACTCATCCAGAACCTTCAGGGAGAGCCCCGTTTCCTCCCGGGCCTCCCGCAGGGCCCCTTCCAGGGGCGTTTCCCCCGGCTCCAGATGTCCCCCCGGCTGGAGCCATACCCCCAGTTTCCCGTGACGGAGCAATACGGCCCGGGTCCTGTCACCGTTCAGGATCCAGGCGGAACCGGTGAAATGGCCCCGCCGGTGTTCCGCCGAAAGTCCCCCGGTTCCACAGAGAAAGGCCCGGCAGAGTTCCGTCTTCCCCCTCTCCTCCGGGTAGGCCCGGTCATAGTGATCCCACAGTGTCCGATCCATCGCTCCCCCCCTCTCTCGATAAAAAAAGATAACAGTGTTTGTTTTTTTCAAAGGACCAGTTTATCATAGGATAAAAAGCCCTCCGGAGGAAACCCATGCCCCTACGTTCCCTGGCCATCCTTTTCGCCCTGCTGACCGCGTCCCTTCTCTTTTCCCAGACCGGAATAGAACCGGACACCTGGCAGGTCACCCCGCCCCAGGAATCGGGAAGCTCCCTGACCCTTCCTGCGGCCATCCGGGGGGAGGAGAAGGAGGGGTTCTACCGGTTCACCCTGACCGGGGACGTGCGAATCCCCTCCTCCCTCAGGGGGAGCGATCTCTACTGGCTCACGGGACGGATGGCCGACGGGAGCAGCTCCTACCTGCTTAACGGCACCCTTCTTTACCGCAACGGCCTGGAACCCCCTCTCTACCGTTACCAGGGGGGATTGGAGGAGGGAATTCTCCTGCCGGAAAATCTGATTAACTACGACGGGGTGAACCGGCTGACCATAACCTACGTGACCGACAATGCCTCCCTCTCTATCAAGCCCTCCCTCCTGACCGATTACCACAGCGCCGTGGTCGCCCCGACCCTCAAGAATTTCCTCAATGTGCGCATCTACACCCTCTTCGCCTTTCTCTCCCTCTTCATCGGCCTCTTCTATCTCTTCCAGTACGCCATAAAGAGGGAGATCCGTTACAATCTGCTCTTCTCCCTGGCCAATCTTTTCATGGCCCTCTACTTCTACCGCATGGCCAACGTGCCCTTCCTCCTTCCCGTGGTGCGGTTCTACGCCCTGACCAAGGGGGCCCTCTCCTTCTCCGTGGCCTGCTACATACTCTTCTTTCTGGATTTCTTCTCCTACCGCCGGCCGGTACTGAGGGGCGCGGTGATGATAGTCTCCCTGGCAGCGGGCCTCGCCACGGCTCTGCTCCCCCGATCCCTGAGCCAGGCTGGCTTCTACTTCACGGTCAGCCTCCTTCCCGTGCTGGTCTGGCTCTTCTTCATGATCGCCATCTCCGCCCGGGCGATGAGGGAGAGGAAGCGCTTCGCCTCGGTGCTCTTCGCGGGGGTTCTCTTCGCCGTGGCCATGGGGGCCCACGACATCGTCTGCGAGATACTCGGTCTCAGCCCCTACGCCTGGATCCAGGGGCTGGGCATCTTCGGGCTCAACATCGCCATGTTCATGACCCTCGCCCTTTCCAACGCCCACGTGCAGAGGGAGGCGGAGCGGCAGGGCCGGGAGATCATGGAGAAGAACCGGGAGCTTACGGACTACATGAATCACATACGGGAGGCCTACCGGGACCTGACCGCCGTGCAGGAGGACCTGGGCTCCTCCATAGAGTCGGCCCGGCAGACCCTGAACAGCCTTTCGGAGCACACGGAGAACATGGACAGCACCGTGGGTCGCCAGGCGGGGGAGATGCGCTCCACCCTGGAGGAATTCAGCCTGATCATCAACGGGTTTTCCGGTATCTTCACCAGCCTGGACGATCAGAACCGGGCCCTTGACGCCACCTTCAAGGTAACCGAGAAAATGATGACCGACATGCTGGAACTGGCCGAGGGGTGCCGGGGCAGCCTGGAACTGGCGGAGCAGCTGGCCGGGGCCACCGAAGCGGGACGGGAGTCCATGTCCCGCTCCCTCCAGGCGACCATGCGGATCAAGGAGGGCTCCCGGGTCATCGACGAGCTCCTGGAAACGATCAGCACCATCGCGGACAATACGAACCTCCTGGCCATGAACGCCGCCATCGAGGCGGCCCACGCCGGGGAGGCGGGAAAGGGCTTCTCCGTGGTGGCCGACGAGATCCGCTCCCTGGCGGAGCAGTCCAACGAGCGGATCGGGGAGATTTCCACCAATATCCGCACCATCAACTCCCAGATAACCGACGGGACGAACCGTTCCGCCGAGGTTTCCACCGCCCTGGGGGAGATCGCCGACCGGGCGGGCGGTTCCGTCCGGACCATGGACCGGCTTTACGGGACGATCCTGTCCCAGAAGAGCGCCGCCGAGGAGATTCAGAGGACCATGGCCCACCTGAGGGAGGCGGCCCGCTCCATCTCCGAAAAGGCGGAGGATCAGAACAGCGGGGGACGGGTCGTCCTGCAGATCATAGAGAGCACCGGGGCGGCCCTGGAGGAGTCCATGAACCTGGTGCGGCTGATAAGCGACAAGACAGGGGACATGGTGGCCGTTTCGGCTAAAGTGGGCAGCGCCTTCGAGAGGACGGAGCGGATAAGCGGAAGGCTCCATGCCCTGTTCAGCGAAATATGACCTTCTTGTAAAAAAAGACATAACCGTCTATGATTTCATTTTCCAGTTTACAAGATGAGGATTGATAGGAATGGCGAAAGAAGCAAGAGATACGGCGATACTACTGATTTCCTGCGAGGACCAGAGGGGTCTGGTGGCGGAGGTTTCCTTTTTCATTTCCACCTACAAGGGAAACATCGTGGTTTCCGATCAGCATAACGACAGCTCGGGAGCCTTTTTCATGAGGGTGGAGTGGGATCTGGCCGATTTCACCATCCCCCGGGAGAAGATCGTCCCCGCCTTCGAACCCATCGCGGAAAAGTACGGCATGAAGTGGGATCTGAAATTCTCCCATATCAAACCGAAGATCGCCCTCATGGTCTCCAAATACGACCACTGCCTCTTCGAGCTCCTCCAGAGGCACAAATCGGGGGAGCTGAACGGGGACATCGTGCAGATTGTGGGCAACCACAGGGACGTGGAGCCCCTGGCGGAGTACTTCGACATCCCCTTCACCCATATCCCGGTGACGAAGAGCACCAAGGAGGAGATGGAAAGGAAGGAGATGGAACTTTTCGACTCCCTGGGGGCGGACCTGATCGTTCTGGCCCGGTACATGCAGATACTCTCCCCGGACTTCGTGAACCACTATCCCCAGCGGATCATCAACATACACCACTCCTTCCTCCCCGCCTTCGTGGGGGCCAAGCCCTACCACCAGGCCTTCGAGCGGGGGGTCAAGATCATAGGCGCCACCAGCCACTACGTGACCAGCGATCTGGACCAGGGGCCCATCATCGCCCAGGGGATCGCCCACATCAGCCACCGGGATTCGGTGGAGGACCTGGTGCGCAAGGGACGGGCTCTGGAGAAGAACGTCCTGGCCCAGGCGGTGGAGCTCCACCTGAACAACCGGGTCCTGGTCTTCGGCAACAAGACCGTGGTCTTCGAGTAGGCCCCCATGGTCAGACTGGTCAGGAAGGGGACGGAAAGGATCGGATACGGCTTCATAGATCCGGCCTATCTGAGGGAGGGGGAGGACGAGTACCGGTTCCGCTTCCTCCAGAATCCCCGGACCGACTACCGAGGCCTGACCGAGGATGAGAGACTCATCCTCCGGGAGGGGGGAAACAGGGCGGACGACTGGGAAAAGCTCCTGGTCACGGACCGTTTCGATCCCCGGCTCATCACGGGCTGCGTCTTCCGGGGCCTCGTCCGCCTGGGCGACCTGGAGGAGGGCTGGCTCCAGTACCACGACCTGAAGCTGCCCTGCGGCCTTTCGAACAGCACGGTCATCTCCTGCGATCTGGGGGACCAGGTCGCCCTGGCCAACGTGCACTACCTCTCCCACTACATCGTCGGGGACAGGTCCATCCTCTTCAACATCGACGAAATGTCCGTGACGGACCACGCCAAATTCGGGAACGGGGTCATCATGGAGGGGGAGGAGGAGAAGGTCCGGGTCCACATAGAGACGGCCAATGAGAAGGGGACCCGGGACATACTGCCCTTCAAGGGGATCCTTCCCGGGGACGGTTGGTTCTGGGCGAAATTCCGGGACAGGCCGGTCCTGATGGAGAGTTTCCGCCGGTGGACAGACGAAAGCTTCCCCCCCCACCGGGGCCGGTACGGTACGGTGGGTTCGGACTGCGTGATCAAGAGCTGCCGCATCATCAAGGACGTGCTCTTCGGCGACGGGACCTATGTGAAGGGGGCCAACAAGCTCAAGAACCTGACCCTGGCCGGCACGGAGGAACAGCCCATCCAGATCGGGGAAGGGGTGGAACTGGTTAACGGCATCGTCCAGCGGGGGGCCCGGATCTTCTACGGGGTCAAGGCGGTGCGCTTTATCCTGGGGGAGGAGTCCCAGCTCAAGTACGGGGCCCGGCTGATCAACAGCTACCTGGGGGACAACAGCACCATCTCCTGCTGCGAGGTGCTCAACGCCCTCATCTTCCCCTTCCACGAGCAGCACCACAACAACTCCTTCCTCATCGCCTCCACCCTGCAGGGCCAGTCCAACATGGCCGCGGGGGCCACGGTGGGCTCCAACCACAACTCCCGGGGGCCGGACGGGGAGATTCTCGCGGCCCGGGGCTTCTGGCCGGGCCTTAACGTCAGCCTCAAGCACAACAGCCGCTTCGCCCCCTACACCCTCATCAGCAAGGGGGCCTATCCGGCGGAACTGAACATAGAGCTCCCCTTCTCCCTCCTCTCCAACGACGAGAGCCGGGGCATGCTCACGGTCATGCCCGCCTACTGGTTCCACTACAACATGTACGCCATGGCCCGGAACAGCTGGAAGTACGGCCAGAGGGACAGAAGGAAAAATCCCGTGCAGGAGCTGGAGACCCACTACCTGGCCCCGGACTCTGCCCAGGCCCTTCTGAGGGGGCGGGAGCTGCTCGAATCCTGGTGCGGCCGGGAAAACCTGGAGGATCCCGGTTGGGACCCGGGGGACATGGTCCTGGAAAAGCACGCCATGGAGAAGGGGAAACGCCCCGTGAGGATTCTCCGCCCCGCCCGGGCCTGGCGCACCTACGGCCGGCTCATCGGGTATTACTTCGTCCTGAACCTGTTGGAGAAAGGGAACGGCCTTGACTCCTGGGATGCCCTGGAGGAAGCCCTGGCCGGCTGCGAAAGGGGCCGGTGGTTCAACGGGGGGGGGCAGATGATCTCCCAGAGGCAGCTGGACAGGCTGGAAAGGGAGATCGGGGAAGGAAAAATCGCCTCCTGGGAGGATCTGCACCGGCAGTACGCCCTGTGGGGGGAGGCCTACCCCCGGGAGAAGCTGCGCCACAGCGCCGCCTGCTGGCTGGCCCTCACGGGAAAGGAGGCCCTGGCTCCGGAGGATCTGGAACCCCTCCTGACGGAGGCCCGGGAAACGGCGCGGGAGCTCCTCGAGGTCACCCGGAGCTCCCGGGAGAAGGACTTCTCCCAGTTCTACCGCAACATCACCTTCGAGACGGAGGGAGAGAGGGAGGCGGTTCTGGGAAAACCGGAGGAGGATGACTTCATCCGCACCCGGGAGGAGGAGTTCCTAGCCCTGGCGGTAGGTTGCGAAGAATTTCTCCAGACGGTCCGCCGCTGATTCCAGAATTTCCAGATTCGGCAGAAAAACAATGCGGAAGTGGTCCGGATCGGGCCAGTTGAATCCGGTTCCCTGGACAATGAGGATATGGGTCTCCCGCAGAAGGTCCAGGGCGAACTGCATGTCGTCTTTGATTTTGAAGCGCTTCCTGTCCATCCGGGGGAAGAGATAGAGGGCCCCCTTCGGTTTCTCGCAGGAGATTCCCGGTATGGCGGTCAGCCTTTCGTGAAGATAGTCCCTCTGCTTGTAGAGCCGGCCGCCGGGGCGTATCAATTCCTGAATGCTCTGGTATCCCCCCAGGGCGGTCTGTATGGCGAACTGGCCGGGCACGTTGCTGCACAGGCGCATGTTGGAGAGCATGTTCAAACCCTCGATATAGCCCCGGGCGCACTTCTTGTCCCCGCTCAGGACCATCCAGCCCGCCCGGAAGCCGCAGGACCGGTAGGATTTTGAAAGCCCGTTGAAGGTCAGGAAGAGAATGTCCTGGGCCAGGGAGGCCAGGGGCACGTGGACCTCGTCGTCGTAGAGGATCTTGTCGTAGATCTCGTCGGCGAAGATGATGAGGCTGTGCCGGCGGGCCAGTTCTACGATCCCCTCCAGCACCTCCCGGGGATAGACGCCCCCGGTGGGGTTGTTCGGATTGATGACCACCACCGCCCGGGTCTTTTCGGTGATCTTCTTCTCCATGTCCGCCAGGTCCGGGATCCATCCGGACTGCTCGTCGCAGAGATAGTGAACCGCCCGGCCCCCGGCCAGATTCACCGATGCCGTCCACAGGGGATAGTCCGGGGCGGGGACGAGCATCTCGTCCCCCCGGTTCAGCAGGGCCTGGGTGGAGAGCTGGATCAGTTCGCTCACCCCGTTCCCCGTGTAGATGTCCTCTATGTCCACCCCGGGAATTCCCACCCTCTGGCATTCGTGCATGATCGCCTTGCGGGCGGCGAAGAGACCCTTTGAGGCGCTGTAGCCTTCCGCCTCGGGAAGGTTGCGGATCATATCCCGGACGATTTCGTCGGGAGCTTTGAAACCGAAGGGGGCCAGATTGCCTATGTTCAGCTTGATGAGGGAGATGCCCTCCTCCTCCATGCGGGAGGACTCCTCCATGACGGGGCCGCGTATATCGTAGCAGACATTATCCAGTTTCTGGGATTTTTCTATGGTCTTCACCGGTCAGCCCTCGATCTGCCCGATCCACTTGTAGGCGTCCTCGATGAGGGAGGACATGAAAACGGAGAGGATGTTGTTCTCCCGGCTCTTTTCCAGGGCCCGGCTCCAGGACGCGGCGGACAGGGTCTCCTTCTTGAGGGCCAGGGTTTTTTCGGAGAGGAGATTCTGCTTCTCCATGGGGATTTTCTCCCGGAGCGTATCCAGGAGGTAGCAGTCGAGCAGGCGGAGGATCGGATCCTTGCTTTTGCTTTCCAGAATCGTCATGAGGGGGTCCATGGCCTCGTCGGTCCTCTTGTCGCTGTAGCAGGAGAAGGCCAGGCACCACTGGAGCCACTCCCGGTCCCGGATGCCCTCCATGGCCAGAATCTCCTTGAAAAAATCCTCAGCCCCGGCGCTGTCCCTCTTGAGGAGCCGGTTCACCCCGAACTGCAGGCCCGTGGCTTTGAACAGGGCCGGCTTCTTATCCCGGATCTCCGCTTCCAGCCGGTCGATCTTGTCCAGATTGGACACGGAAAGGGCCCCGTTGATGTAGAGGGAGGCGTAGCGCCGGTTCAGATGCTTCTTCTCGAAGATCTTCTCCTCCAGAAAGGAGAGCAGCCCGGGCCAGTCCTCCTCTTCCAGGTAGTGAAAAAGTTTCCAGTTCATGATAAAATACCCGTCAAGCAGGGCGATGAAGAGGACGAAAAGGGCTACCAGAATCCAGTTCTGGGACCAGAAGAGGG
>QKAI01000458.1 GCA_003246505.1 Spirochaetaceae bacterium
CCACATCCAGGGGGGAGTTCCCCTGAGGATAAAGGGTCGTTTTACAGACGCTTTCCTCATGCTCCTCCGGGGAAATCTCGTCCTTAAGGGATATCACTTCCCGAAAGGGCAGGCCCTTCCCCTCCCGGAAGGACCATCCGGTCATCTCCTCGGCCTTTCTGTTCATGTAGGTTAGGCGGGAACTCCCGTCAAGGGAAAATATCCCGTCGGGAATATTCTCCAGATTTCTTTCGAGCCAATGATGCTGGTTCTCTATGATGGCCACCATTTTTTTCAAGGATTGCCCAAGGGACCCGATCTCGTCGTTGCCCATGGCGGGAGGCAGGCTGAATACCCCCATTCCCCTCTCATAGGACCGGGCCGATCTTTCCAGGGATTCCAGGGGGCCGATGACCCATTTCCGGGAAAAAAAGAAGAGAAAGAGAGTGAACAGGTGGACGAAGAGAAAGACGGGAAGGCTCAGGATTCTCAGGAGCCGGAAATACCGCAGCTGTCCCCGGTTCAAAGTTCCGGCCTGTTCCTTTTCCCGGCGGGTCAGGGAGTCCAGTTCGCCCATAACCCAGGCGGCGAGATTGTTCTCCCCTCCCAGGGTGTAGAGGAATTTCTCCCGGGCCCCTTCCCGGTCTCCCTCCCGGACCTGGGTTTCGATCTCATTCAGCTGGCGGATCACGGCGCGGCAGTTCTCCCGCAGATTCCGTAGTTCCTGCCCGGAGGGGGAATCCCCCGCCAGGGCCGCCAACCGGTCCCAGAGGGCTTCCGAATCCCCTCCGTCATGGCCGGCGGATAGGGTTCGGTCGGGGGAAAGGAAAAACAGGGCCAGTTCCCCCAGACGGTTCTCCAGGCCCTTTCGGATATCCTCCATCAGAAGAATCTCCTCGGCGGAGCGGGAGACCCGGTATTCGTAACGGGAGAAATTGTTCAATGTCCAATAGAGCAGGGAGAAAAGATAATTGGCGACGATGAGGAAAATCATGAATATGAGGAGGCTTTTCTTTCTCAGGGTCATTGAAGCACCTCCACGGAGAGGAGGGTCATGTCGTCGGCGAAGAGTTCCGCCGTGAGCAGGGATTTGACGTCCTCCAGCACGACGGAGGCGAAGTAGCGGTTCCCCTTCCGGAAGGAGAGTATCTCCTCCAGGGAGCGTCCCCGGTTTTCAATCTCCGATACCCCGTCCGTATACAATACGATCCGGTCATCCTTTTTCAGGGAATAGTGCTTCTCCGAATAGGGCACGTCCTCGCTGAAGCAGAGGGCGGTCCCCGGGGCTTCGAGCCGGGTGATTCTGTCCTTTCGCAGGAGGAAGGGGGGCATATGGCCGGCGCTGCAGAGGCTCATCCTCATTTTCTTCAGGTCGAAGTGGGCCATGCAGAGGCTGACAAGGATGGGCTGGATGTTCTCCAGTTCCCGGATCAGACGGATATTCAGCCAGGAAACGAGGCTGGATACGGAAAGGTTCCTGTGGAGAAGAGACCGGAAGGCGGTATCGTTTAACAGGGTTTTTATGATGAAAGTGATAAAGGCCGCGTTCACCCCGTGGCCGGCCACATCCCCGATGATGACCAGATAGTTATCCCCGTCCAGGGTAATGGCGTCATAAAAGTCTCCCCCGCAGGGCATCAGGGGAAGGGAACCGGCGGTTATGCGGATGCGGTCATTACAGGGCAGGGCCGACTGGAGGTACTTTTTCTGCAGCTGGCCGCTCTGGCGCAGATCCATCTGAAGATGGGATTCTCTCATCTTCTGTTCCCGCATCCGGCGGTGTAGTCCGTGGGCCTTCCGGATCTCTTCGGACAGATCCTCCCCCTTCCATGGCTTGAGCACGAAGGCGGAAATCCCCGACCGGACGGAAGCGATGACCGCGTCGATGTCCGAATAGGCGGTCAGCAGAATGGAGACGATGTCCCTGTCCAGGGCGGTGGCCCGGGCGATAAGGTCGGATCCGCTCATTTCCGGCATTTTCTGATCGGAAATGAGGACGGCGGTTCCCTCCCTGTCGTTTGTCATGAAATCCAGGGCCTCCCGGGGGTCCTGAAATATCCGGGGGATCAGTTCGAGCTCCCGAAACAGCCCGTCGAATTCCCGCTTGAGAGCTCTCAGAATCTGCACGTCGTCATCAACCAGAAGAACAGATTTTTTATTCATTTTTTACTCCAGAATCTTTTTAAATACTTTTTATAATGTTCTCTTTCTGACTAATTACCTGTAATATATACTCCTGAACAACAATTTACTATAATAAATTTCAGAATATAACAACATTCTCCGTTTATTACAATAACAAAAAAGGGAAACCCGCTGCATTTTTGCTTTTCTTTTTGGTTTTTTTGCTTTATTCTTATCCATTATGCTGGCTAATGAAAGAAGAATGAAAATCCTGGAGTTGATCCAGGAAGACGGCAGCGCCCGGGTTAAGGATCTCAGCTCCCTCTTTTCGGTGACAGAGCCGACGATAAGGCAGGATCTGGAGAAACTGGAGAGCGAAGGGCATATCCTGCGGGAACACGGGGGAGCCTATCTCAAAACCATCTCCCAGCAGGTGAAGACCCTCTCCCTGCAGCATATGGAGAATCTGGACCTGAAAAGAAGGATCGCCGAAAAGGCTCTGACCTTTATCCATGACGGGGACAGCCTGATTCTGGATTCGGGATCCACCATAACGGAACTGGCCGGACTCCTCACGTCAAGAAGCAACCTGATGGTTATAACGAACGCCCTGAATATCGCCCTGGCCCTGGGAACGAATCCCGCCTGCCAACTCATGGTGACCGGAGGCGAGTTCAAGGCTCCCACCCTGTCCCTCACCGGGGATAAGGCGGCAGCTTTTTTCAAGGATACCTATGTGGATAAGCTGTTTCTGGCCACGGGGGGCGTCTCTTCCCAGCTGGACCTGACCTATCCCGGTTTCAGCGATCTTCCCGTTAAAAAGGCCATGATTGAAGCGGCGGGAGAGACCTATCTCCTGGTCGATTCCAGCAAATTCGGCAAGGCTTCCTTCGCGTCCCTGGGTAAACTTTCCCAGGTGGATTACCTCATCACGGACAGGAAACCCGAGGGAGAGCTGGAACAGCGGATTCTCGATATGGATGTCAAGATAATCATCGCCTGATTGAACCGGGCCAGGGCTCCCGTATTGTTTGTTGGTCTTCCCGGGGGAAGACCTTTTTTTTGGGGAAAACGGAAAAAATACGAAAACAAACGAAAGCTATAAATTGACATTCGAAAAAATATAGTGGTATAATATGTCATAAATCACTTCCTATCGGGAAAAAAACGAAAGGTATACCCATGAACAGGGATAAAGAGCTGATAATCAAGGCCGCAGAAATCCGCAGGAGTCTCCTGGAGATTATCTACAGGGCCGGTACGGGACATACGGGGGGATCCCTCTCCAGTGCGGATATTCTGACCGCCCTCTACTACCGCATACTGCGCATCGATCCTCGGAATCCGGATGATCCCGGCAGGGACCGTTTCATCCTCAGCAAGGGGCATAGCGTGGAAGGGCTCTATGCCATTCTGGCGGACAGGGGGTTTTTCCCTCGGGAGGAACTCGAGACCTTTTCCCGTTACAAATCCCGCCTTATCGGCCATCCCTCGGTCAAAGTGCCCGGGGTGGAACTGAATACGGGCGCCCTGGGACACGGGCTTCCCTGCGCCGTGGGCATGGCCCTGGCAGCGAAACGGAGCGGGAGCGACGTGAGAGTCTACTGTCTCATGGGGGACGGGGAACAGGCGGAGGGCTCCGTCTGGGAGGCGGCCATGGGGGGGGCGAATTTCCGCCTGGACAATCTGACCGCCATCATTGACCGGAACCATCTGCAGATAAGCGGCAACACGGAGGATGTGATGAGGCTGGAGGGACTGGCGGACAAATGGCGGGCCTTCGGCTGGGAGGTGCGCCCCGTGGACGGCCACAACATGGAGGAGCTAATCTCCGCTTTCGAAAAACCCGCCCGGGAGGGGGTTCCCCGGCTGATTCTGGCGGAAACCACCAAGGGGAAGGGGGTCTCCTATATGGAGAATGTGGCCCGTTGGCACCACGGCGTTCCCTCGGAGGAACAGTATCGCCAGGCTTTGGAGGATCTGACATGAGCAATAACATACCTTGCCGCAAGGCCTTTACCGCGCGTCTGACCGAACTGGCCCGGGAGGACGGGGACATTTTCGTGGTCACCTCCGATGCGAGGGGCTCGGTGACCCTGGACGATTTTGCCCGGACCCTGCCGGAGCAGTTCGTGGAAACGGGCATCGCCGAGCAGAATGAAGTGGGCATCGGCGCGGGGATGGCCTCCTTCGGAAAAAAGGTCTTCGTCTGCGCACCGGCCTGCTTCCTCTCCGCCCGCAGCCTGGAGCAGGTGAAAATAGATGTGGTTTATTCGGGAAACGATGTTAAAATAATCGGCATAAGCGGCGGCGTCAGTTACGGGGCCCTGGGCTATTCCCATCAGTCTCTCCACGACCTGGCGGTGATGCGGACTTTCCCCGGGATGGACGTCATACTCCCCTGCGACCGGTATCAGACCGAAGCGGTTACGGAATGGCTGGTCCGGAGCGGCAGGCCCGCCTATGTGCGCCTGGGACGGGGAGCCGTGCCGGATGTCTACTCCTGCCGGGAGGGCAGTTTTACCTACGGCAAAGCCCGGACCCTCCGGGAGGGGGGGGACATCACCCTTATCGGGGCGGGGGAGACGCTCTTTCCCCTGTTGCGTGCGGCGGAGCTCCTGGAAGGGGAGGGAATCGCCGCCCGGGTCCTGGATATGGCCACTATTAAGCCCCTGGACCGGGAGGCGGTTCTGAAAGCCGCCGGAGAGACGAGGGCGATTCTGACGGCGGAGGAGCACAGCGTGCACGGCGGGCTGGGAGCGGCGGTAGCTGAGATAGTGGTGCAGGAGCATCCGGTTCCCATGAGAATTCTGGGCATCCCCGACGAGATTACCGTGGAGGGCAGTTCGGCGGAGATCTTCGCCCACTACGGCCTGACCGGTGAGGGAATCCGCGACCGGGCGAGGGATCTTCTGGAGGGGCTATGAAAAAATACTTTCTGACCATTGATCAGGGAACCTCGGGAACCAAGGCTCTGATATTCGACAGGGCGGGGAAGCTGATCTGCCGCCGCGACCGGGGCCACGGACAGTTCTATCCCCGGCCGGGCTGGGTGGAACATGATCCGGAGGAGATCTTCCGCAATACCCTGCTGGCCTCGGGGGAGGCCATGGAAGAAGCGGGAATCGGGGCGGAGGAACTGATCTGCCTCTCTATCTCCAATCAGAGGGAAACCACCCTCATGTGGGACCGCTCCACAGGCCAACCTCTGATGAACGCCGTGGTATGGCAGTGCCAGCGGGGTCAGGATTTCTGCCGGGAACTGGAGCAACGGGGGCTGGCGGACCGGATCAGGGAGAAGACCGGACTGGTGCTTTCCCCCTACTTCTCCGCGGCCAAGGCCCAGTGGATCCTCCAAAACGGAGTGGATAGCACTATCAAGAGGGAGAACATCCTATTCGGGACCATGGACAGCTATCTGGTCTGGAAACTGACCGGCGGAAGGGTCCATGGCACGGACTATTCCAACGCCTGCCGGACCCAGCTATTTAATCTCCATACCCTGGACTGGGACGATGAGCTTCTGGAGCTTTTCGGCCTGGATCGGGTCATGATGCCCGAAGTCAGGAGCTCCAATGCCCTGTTCGGCGAGACCTGCGAGGGTCTATTCGCCACTCCCGTTCCCCTGGCCGGAGTGCTGGGCGATTCCCATGCGGCCTTCTTCGGCCAGTGCTGCACCGGCAAGGGAATGGTCAAGGCCACCTACGGCACGGGCTCATCCCTTATGATGAACATCGGCGGGAAACCGGAGAAAATATCCCGGAAGGTGGTTACCTCCATCGGCTATGCCCTGGATGATAATGTCGTCTACGTTCTGGAGGGGAATATCAACTGCACCGGGGCCACCATCAAATGGCTGGTGGACGATCTGGAGCTGATCCGATCCTCCCGGGAGGCGGGGGACCTGGCCGCTTCGGTGGAGGATAACCAGGGGGTCTATCTGGTGCCCGCCTTTACCGGACTGGGCGCGCCCCACTGGAACAGCGAGGTGAGGGCCGTGCTGAGCCATCTCTCCCGGGGCACGAAGAAGGCCCACGTGGTGAGGGCGGCGGAGGAGTCCATCGCCTACCAGATCATGGATGTGATCAATGCCATGGGGGAGGAGTCGGGCCTGACCCTGGGGGAACTGCGCGTGGACGGGGGACCGACCCGGGACGACTTTCTCATGCAGTTCCAGGCGGATATGCTCAACGCTGCCGTGGTGCGCAGCCGGGTGGAGGAGCTCTCCGCCACGGGGGCCATGTATATGGGCGGCCTGGCCATGGGCGTGTGGAGCTCCCCGGAGGAGCTTGAATCCCTGCGGGAGACGGAACGGCGTTTTGAACCATTGCGGGATGAGGGCTGGCGGTTAAGTAACTATTCGGGCTGGCAGAAGGCCGTTTCGGATCTGCTCTCCCGTTAGCCCTTCATATCCAACAGATCCAGGGGGGAGGCTTCCTTCGTCTCCGTTATGAAAAGGGTATAGGGGGAAGAGTTCTCCTCTTTGTACTCAAACCATCCTCTGACGCGACCCCAGGCCTGACAGAAATGACTCCAGGCCCGTTTGGGTTTAAGGGTGAGGAGGAAAAAGCCTCCCCGGGCGATATGGATGGCCGCATAAAAAGCCAGATTCAACAGATTGTATCCGTTTTTCCTCAGGATGTAACCCATACCCAGGCCGTACCCGTAGCGGCGTCGGCATTCGGTTCTATCGAACTTGCCCTGGTAGGTTTGATGGTAGACATTGATTTCCGAGTAATAGCGCACCGGCTGTCCCATAAGCACCAGTCTCAGCACCAGATCGGTCTCTTCTCCGGATATGAACCGTTTCGTTCCCAATCCAATGGCTTCGTCAAAAAAACCGGTCGTATTCAGGGCTGCCCTTTTCAGGAAAATCGCCGAAGAGTTGGTGGTCATCCAGGCATTTTGGCGTGTGACCGGAACGGTCCTCCGGCGGAGCATATAGCCCCCTGCGGAGAATTGACCGTCCTCATCGGTGACCAGGCCGGTGATGCCCCGGAGGGCCGGATCGGCGTCGAATTTTCTCTTAACCAGTTCCAGAGTTTCCGGCCGGTACCAGCAGTCGTCATCGGGGAAGCACACCACTTTTCCCGAGGCATGGCGAAGGCCCAGATTCCGGGCGGCGGAGAGGCCGAGGCTCTTTTTTATATGCAGATAGGTCAGGTTGAACGGGGACAAATGCTCCATCAGACTGGCTTTGAGCATGTCGTGGGGATTCTGGTCTACAAGGATGATCTCAAAATCGGCGAAGGTTTGTTTATACAGGGATTCTATTAACCTGAAGTGATGTTCCGTTCTGTTTACTGTGGCAATGACAAGAGAAAAAAAGAACATAATAAAGAACCTC
The DNA here is from genome assembly GCA_003246505.1 of Spirochaetaceae bacterium. GTDB lineage: Bacteria > Spirochaetota > Spirochaetia > DSM-2461 > DSM-2461 > SZUA-368. Next base: position 7,451 of record QKAI01000458.1, read on the forward strand.
CGTTAATTACCATCTATTCTAGTTCAACGTAAAGAAAAATGAAAGAAGTTTGTGTATAAATTGTGAACTTTGAGGGTATCAGTGGGTCACTGAGAAATAAAGGGGCGTTAAGCTAATTTTTAAAACTTTT
>QKAI01000541.1 GCA_003246505.1 Spirochaetaceae bacterium
AATCGGTCTTTTTCACGCGCAATTCCACCTTCCCCCCGGGGGGCGTGAATTTCAGGGCATTGTCCACCAGGTTGGCCAGGGCCTGGTTCAGCCTCAGGGGATCTGCCTTCAGACGTATCCCTTCGTCGCAGGTACAGCGGAATTCGATGCCCCGGTCCTCGGCTACGAAGCCGTAAAGATCCTCCAGCTGGGTCAGCAGCCCGGCGGGATCCACGGGCTCTTCGTTTATCTGGATGAGACCCTTCTCGGCGGCGGAGATATCCATAAGGGTGTTGAGCATGGTCAGGATGTGGCGGCTCTCCTCCAGGCAGACCGCCAGGGCCTCCTCCTTCTCCTCCTCCGTCCCGTCCAGGGCCAGCTCCGCCCGGCCCATGAGGCGGGTGAGGGGGGTGCGCAGGTCGTGGGCCGTATTGTCCAGGGTACCCTTGAGCCCCTCCACCAGCTCCTCTATGCGGCCCAGCATCCGGTTGATCTTCCCCGCCATGGCGTCGATCTGGTCCCCCGTGTTCCGGGTGGTCATCCGCTGGGAGATCTCCCCGGTCTCGGTGATCCGGTCGATCTCCCGGTTAAGACGGGCAATGGGCTTGAGGGAGCGGGCGGTAACGAAGACCCCCGTGCCGAAGGCGATGAAAACCAGTATGGCGAAGAGGCGGTAGGCCATCTTGCGGAATCCCGCGATCAGCCGGTACTGGGAGACGGAAACCACCCCGCACTGGAGGGTGCTTCCGTCGGGGAGGGGCAGGATGACGGATATGAGATTCTTCGTGGGATCCATCCCCTCCAGGTAGAGTATGCGCCTGTGGTCCCCGGAGGACACCGCCTCATAGAGGGGATCGTAATCGAAACTCTCCCAGCCCGGGGGAATGTAGAAGAAGACCTCCTTGCCCGTGTGGTCGTTGTAACGGAGGAAGTAGGCCATATAGGGCAGATTCTCATTCTCGTTCTTCGCCCTTTCGTAGATCTGATCCACCCCTTCCGTCTCATACTGGGCCCGGAACATGGCCAGCCGGTTGTAGAGGAACTGCATCTCCTCCTTGATGAAGGTGGTATAGGTGGTATAGAAGAGCCACAGGGTGAGAATGGAGAAGAGGAGGATGAAGGTTCCCGAAAAGACCAGTCCTATCTTGAACTGGATGGAACGGAAAATAACCGGCCTAAACCGGTTCTTTGAGAACATAGCCGGCTCCCCGGACCGTATGGATCAGCTTGGCGTTGAAGTCCTTGTCTATGCGGCTTCTGAGGCGGGATACCAGAACGTCCACCACGTTGGTCTGGGGATCGAAGTTCCAGTTCCAGATCTTCTCGAGAATCAGGGTTTTAGTGAGCACGTTCCCCTTGTTGCGCAGGAACAGCTCCAGGAGGGCGTACTCCCGGGGCTGCAGTTCGATCACCTCGCCGCCCCGGGTCACCCGGCGGGAGAGAAGCTCCACTTCCAGGTCGGCGCAGGAAAGGCGGGTTACCTCCCGGCCGCTCCCCCTGTTGCCCGTCCGGCGGACCAGGGTTTCTATCCGCACGAGCAGCTCGGAAAAGGCGAAGGGCTTGGTCAGGTAGTCGTCGCCCCCCGCCTTGAGGCCCTTGACCCGATCGTCCACGGTCTGTTTGGCGCTGAGAATGAGAACGGGAAAATTCTTGCCCCCGTTCCGGAGTTCGGAGAGCACTTCCAAGCCCGCCATGCCCGGGAGCATCAGATCCAGGATCACCGCGTCGTACTCTCCGGAGAGGCCCATCATGAGCCCGTCATCACCCCGTTCCGCCCAGTCCAGGTTATGCCCCTCCTGGACGAAGCCCTTCTGTATGAAGGATCCGATCCCTCTGTCGTCTTCCACCAAGAGTATTTTCACGTTTCCTCCCATTCCACCCGGTTCCGGCCGTTGTGCTTGGCCCGGTACAGGGCCCGGTCCGCCGCGGCGATGAGCTCCTCCGTGGTGGAGCACCGGGGGGACACTCCCGCCACGCCCAGGCTTATGGTCACCCGCACCCCCGCTTCCTGCTCCACGTTGTCGCATATGCGCTGCCGGCACATGTCCGCCATGACCATGGCGTGGTCCGGCGTCGTCTCCGGCAGAATGAAGGCCATCTCCTCACCGCCGTAGCGGCAGAGGATGTCCATGTTGCGGCTGGTCACCTTGAGGATGCGCGCCACGGTGATCAGGACCTCGTCCCCCTTCTGATGGCCGTAGGCGTCGTTGAATTTCTTAAAATTGTCGATATCGATCATGATCAGGCTCAGGGGGCGCTTGTACCGGACCGCCCGCTCGATCTCTTCGTTCAGTTTTTCATCCAGGTAGCGCCGGTTGTACAGACCGGTCAGGCCGTCCTTGTTCGCCTTGAGGGAGAGGCTCTCCCGCTTGCTGTTGAAGAACTGCTTGAGCCCCTCGATCTTCCCGGCGATGCCCGGATCCTCCACCTCTTTCATCAGCTTGGAGATGCGGTTCTCAAAGAGCATGGTGTCGCTGGGCAGATTCTCCGAAGGGGTCAGATCCGCCTCCCGGGAGATGATCTCCAGATTGCAGGAGCCTATGCGGAATTTGGCGTTCTCCCTCAGGGGCATCTCGGTGATCCGTTCCCCCTCTATGTAGGTCCCGTTGGTGCTTCCCAGGTCCCGGAGAATAAAGTGGTCCCCCCGACCCTCCAGAACGGCATGATTCCGGGAGACAGACTTCTCAGGCAGGATGATGCAGTTGTCCCAGTTGCGGCCCAGATTATAGCTGCGGTTGGGGGAAATCTCACTCTTCTTGTCCAGGTAATAAAGATGAAATATCTTCATGGTTCCTATTATAGCCTAAGACCGGGGGATTAACAAGAAATGGGGGATTACAGATTTGAAAGCCCACGCGGTTTATGGTTAGTGGTTTTAGTCGAGGGCGGTTTTATCGGGGGCGGATCTGTCAAAATTGAAGCAGAAGGCAATCTGATCCTTGGTATTGCGGCCTTCGGAGAGTTCGGGGAGCCCGTCGGGGGGGAAAAAGCGGGCGTCCTGGGTCTCCGTGTTTTCCGTGAACCCCCCGGAGATATAGGCGCAATCAATGAAAATTTTGTAGACGGAGTAGGGGAAGAGGTCATCCACATGGCTGTTCCGGTCCCAGACGGCGATCAGGCTCCGGGCTTCGGCGACGATGCCCGCCTCCTCCCCTATCTCTTTGACTGCGTTCTGGGCGGGGGTCAGATTGATATCCGCCCACCCCCCGGGGAGGGCCCATTTCCCGTCCGCCTTTTCGTGGACCAGAAGGATCTTCCCGTCTCGGATCACCACGCCGCGCACATCCACCTTGGGGGTCTGATATCCGGTCCCGGAGGCGAAGAGATCCTTCACCAGGGTCGAATCCGTATCCGAATGGGCCGCCATCATCTCCACGGCCAGGGACCGGAGTTTCCCGTAACGCTCCCGGTCAAAGGGATTCTCCGTATAAGCCAGGCCCGCCTGGGCTATCGCCTGAATTTCCTGGGCCCAGGTGAGCCATTGGGGTTTTTTCATCAATCCCTCCCATCCCTATATTACACATCCTCTCCTGTTTAGTCATTACCAATGGGAATCCATCCGGTTGACGGAAAAATGGGAGCCCTTTATAATGGGATCACCCTATGGATTTTACAGTTCTTAAAAAAATACGACCGTTAATTGCCCTTCTTTTTCTCCCCCTCTCACTCCAGGGGCAGGACCTCACCGGTCTGACCGCGGAGGGTGCCGTCCTTCTGGATTACCAGACCGGCCGGATCCTTTATGACAGGATGGGCGATGCACCCCGGGCCCCCGCCTCCATGGCCAAGCTGGTAACCCTCTATCTGGGTTGCGAAGCCCTGGAAAAGGGTGAGATCGCAAGAGATACGCCGGTCCATGTGACCGTAACGGGATCGGCCTTTTCCCGCCCCGTAGGCTCCTCCCTCATGCTTCTTGAGGAGGGGCAGGACCTGGATTACATGACCCTTCTGGAAGGGATCGCCGCCGCTTCGGGAAACGACGGGGCCTATCAGCTGGCGGAGATCCTGGCGGGCACTCCGGAGAATTTCGTGGACCGGATGAACCTGCTGGTTTACTCCCTGGGCTTTCCGGAGATGCACTTCGTCGACCCGGACGGGTGGAGCGAGGAGGACCGGGTCACCCCCCTTTCCTATGCCCGGTTCGCCCGGCTTTACATTGAGAAATTCCCCTGGGCCCTGACTGAGCTCCACTCTTTGGAAACCTTCACCTATCCCGGGGAGGAGAACAGGGCCCCGGGGGGGCTCATCGTCAGTTCGCGCACCCGGAAGAACACCAACTGGCTCTTGGGAAAGGTGGAAGGGGTGGACGGTCTCAAGACGGGCTATATCGACGAGTCGGGATTCAATTTCGCCGCCACGGCCAGGAGGGGGGAGACCCGGCTCATCGCCGTGGTCATGGGCATATTCACCGATGTCTACCGGGACGGACTATTTCTCCGGGCCGAAGAGGCGGCGGAGCTGCTGGAGTACGGATTCGCCGGATGGACGACCCGGCCCCTTCCCACCGTATCGGAAACCCTTAAGGTTTATTCCGGGGAGCGGGAGGAAGTAACCCTGAATCCGGAAACATCCCCCCTCTTCACCTGGGGGGAGGGGGAAGCGGACCGGCTCACCTGGGAAACGGAAACCGACCCCTGGCTCCGGGCGCCCCTGCCCGCCGGTTCGGCGGGGGGGTGGGTCACATGGTATTTCGACGGGGAGCCGGTGGGTTCCTCACCGCTGGTAACCGGGGAGGAACTCAAAAAGGGCGGATTCTTCCACAACTTTATTGATCTTTTTGAGATCCTGTTTTATAACATATCACACAGAAAGGAAGGGGGGAGTAAGAGATAATGAACCAGGACCAGGTAAAGGAACAGCTTCTTAAAATCGACGGGGACGTGGCCGAGTTTACCGTCGTATTTTCCGGCAAGGAGAGCAAAAAAGTGGATGGGCTCTACCACCCGGACAACCATGAGATCATCATTCATAATAAAAATTTCGAAGAGGACAACTCCCTTATGTACACGGCGATCCACGAGTTCGCCCACCATATCCAGTTCACCCGCTTCGCCAAGGAGACCACCCCCCACGCCCACCATACGGTCCTGTTCTGGAACATCTTCCACAAGCTTCTCAAGATGGCCGAGGAGAAGGGCATCTATCTTAATATCTACGAGTCGGATCCCCGTTTCAGGGAACTGACCGACAGGATCAAAGGGAGCTACCTGGCCAAGAACGGGGAGATCATGAAGGAGTTCGGCAAGCTGCTCATTCAGGCCCTGGACCTGTGCCAGCAGAAGCATGCCATTTTCGAGGACTACGTGGACCGGGCCCTGGGCATGAACCGGACCACCGCCAAATCGGCCATGCAGATGTTCGCCCGGGACGTGGACCCGGTCATCGGCTATGACAACATGAAGGTGGTCGCCTCCATCAAGGAGCCCCGGCAGAGGCAGGAGGCGGTGGAAGCTTTCAAAGAGGGCTACAGCCAGAACGAAGTGCGCCAGTCCCTCAAGGAGAGCAAGCCCGAGCCCAAGCAGACCGTCAAGCGGTTGGAGTCCCAGAAAAAGCGTATCCAGAAGAGCATAGAGGATATGCAGATGCGCCTCATGGACGTGGAAGAGCGCATCCAGGCCATGAGGGACGCTGAGGGGGAGGAGGAATAATTCTTCCTAAACCGTGATGAGGGTCGCTCCGGACTTGAGCAGGGCCGTGAGCGGCTCCCCCCAGTACTTCAGCTCTATGCCCAGGGATTCTATCTCATCGCTGACCCCCAGCTCTTCGGCGCAGGCCCGGCAGGCGGAAACGGTCACCCCGTCCTTCATCATGGCGGCGAGCTTTGAGCGGATGGCTTCGTCCCTGGCCGCGAGCAGAGCCGGCGCCCCCCAGATAATCACGGTTATCCTGTCCCACCACCCCCTTTTCATGGCGTTATGGGCGTACATGCACACCATTTTCTCCGATGTGACCGGATTGTCGTTTGTCCACAGAATATGCAATTCCTCTGCCATTTCATCCCCCCGAGACATTTTTCCCATGTTACCCCATTAACCGGATCTTTGACAGGGGTGGTAGCGACCGTTACGGATACGGCTGAGGGTGACATTGCTGATATCCAGGTAGGAGGCGATATGGTAATGGCTTATCCTGTCGAAAAAACCGGGGTATTCCTCGAGGAAACGCCGGTATCGGGTTTCCGCGTCATCGCTCAGGAGTGCCCTTTCGCGGTTCTCCTTCTCCAGGAAAAGATCCAGGAAATACCGTCCGGTCAGTATCGTCCAGGCGGAATGCCCCGAACGGAGTTTTTCGAAATCCCCGATGGGGACGGACAGGACCAGGCTTTTCTCAAGGGCCTGAATGGAAAAGCGGGCCGGCTCTCCCTTGAGAAAGGAGGAGTAGGCGGATAGGATTTTGCCCCGGTCCCTGAAAACGATGGTTTTCTCCTTTCCCGCTTCGGTCAGGTAATAGGCGCGGAATAAGCCGGAGACGGCGAAGGCTATCTGCCGGGGGGCATCCCCTTCCCTGACCAGATGCTCTCCCTTCTCCAGGGACAGGGCCGTCAGGAGGCCCCGGAATTTTTCCTGTTCCTCCCGGGGAAGTTCCCAGCCGGGAAAGCTTTCGCGAAAGTAATCTACCCAGGACTCATCCAGTTCCCCGTTTCCCATCATCCTCATACCCCCAGTATACAGCGGGAAGGTGATCTTTTAACAGGCCTGCCGTTTCTTTATGCCGCATAGGGACCGGAGGAGTCTGCTCCGCCGAATGACATATTCGAAGAGGAGGGCGAAAAGGGCGTAGGTTCCCAGGGTGGATAAAAGCCAGACCCTCCGGTTTCCCCAGCCCGTCTTCAAAAGAAGAAAATTGAGGAGGGAGACGATGTAGTAGTGGAACAGATAGAGGGAAAAGGAGGTCTCCGACAGGTAACGTAGTATGGGGCTATTCCCTCTGAGGTGCTTGCGGAAGAGGCCGATCAGGGCGAAGACCCATGTGAAGGCTGCCATTCCCCAGAGGAAGCTCAACGCCGTCAGCTGGCCGTAGGTCGGCACCGTGAAAAAATGCTCCTTCCCGGTCAGGTAGATCGCGGAGAGGAGCAGGGCCGCCAGGAGGTAGGGGATCCTCCGGTTCATGATACCGTCAAGGAGTTCCTGGCTCTGGCCTGCGATGAACCCCATTATGAGGAAGAAGAGGTAGACGGCCACATTGGCCCAGTCGCCCCAGAAGGACTGGTAACCGGGATAGAAGGGACGGAGGAGCGCCTCCAGCAGGGCGATGAGGAGGAGGGGGACGAGAAAGGCCGCCCCGCCTTGCAGAAAACGGTTAATCCCCTGGACGATTTCCGGTCTTCGGCGGAGATAGGAGAAGAGGGGGAGGCAGGCAAGGGAGAGAATGAAGAGATAGACGCAGTACCACATGTGCCCCCAGAAGAGATACTGCCGGGCCTTTGCGAAGAAGAGGGGATAGAAGGAGAGGAAACCGCCCTGAAAACCGTACCGGCTCTTCGCCAGGATAAAACCCGCCGCAGGACCCAGGGTGAGGAGATGGAAGAGAACGGGGAGGATGAGCCTTCCGAATCTGTCCTTTACGATCGCCCCGGCGGAT
>QKAI01000162.1 GCA_003246505.1 Spirochaetaceae bacterium
TCCGAGAATCGCCGCCTTCTGGGGGACATCCTCAAGGGGGAGTGGGGGTTCGAGGGGTTTGTCGTATCCGACTGGGGTGCCGTCAATGACAGGGTGGAAGGGATCCGGGCGGGGCTGGAGCTTGAGATGCCCACCTGCGGCGGAGACCGGGACAGGCTGATCGCCGATGCGGTCCGGGAGGGCCGCCTGGAGGAGAGTGTCCTGGACGAAGGGGTGGCGCGGCTTTTGCGCATCATCCTTAAGGCCGTGGAAAACCGGCGGAAGGGGGTGGTCTTTGACAGGGAGAAGAACCACGCCTTCGCCCGGAGGGCCGCGGGGGAGTGCATGGTCCTCTTGAAAAACGAGGGGAATCTCCTTCCCCTGGAAACGCAGAAGTCCCTGGCCGTCATTGGCGGCTTTGCGGCTTATCCACGCTATCAGGGAGGGGGAAGTTCCCACGTCAATCCGGCCCTGGTGGATATACCCTTGGAGGAGATCCGAAGAATGGCGGCGGAAAGGGGCATGACCGTGGAGTTCTCCGAGGGTTACCCGGTGGACATCCAGACCGATCGCTACTCCGCCCGGAAGTTTGAATCGGTCAGCGATGTCCCCGATGAGAAAATGATTCGAGAGGCCTGCTTAGCCGCCGGGAGAGCCGATGCGGCGGTAATTTTCGCCGGTCTGCCCGAGCCCTACGAATCGGAGGGATACGACCGGAAGCATATCTCCATACCCGCGGGTCATCGGAAGCTGATAGAAGCGGTTGCGGCGGTTCAGCCCCGAACGGTTGTGGTTCTGAGTAACGGCTCCCCCATAGAGATGCCATGGCTTAGCCGGGTGAAAAGTGTGGTGGAGGGGTATCTGGGCGGTCAGGCCTTCGGAGGCGCGGCGGCGGATATCCTTTTCGGCGTGGTCAATCCCTCGGGGAAACTGGCCGAGACCTACCCCCTGCGCGTCCAGGATAATCCCTCCTATCTGAATTTTCCCGGCGACGGGAACTGCGTGGAGTATCGGGAGGGGCTTTTCGTTGGATACCGGCATTACGATTCCGCCTCCCTGACCCCCCTCTTTCCCTTCGGATTCGGGCTCAGCTACACGGAGTTCTCCTACGATAAACTGGAGGCAGACCGGAAGGAGCTCGCCGACGGGGATGAACTGCGGGTGACCATGACTCTGACGAACAGGGGGAAAAGGGCGGGAAAGGAAACGGCCCAGCTCTATGTCAGGGCGATGGGGTATCCCGTCATTAAACCCTACCAGGAATTGAAGGGTTTCGAAAAAATCGCCCTTGCCCCGGGTGAGACCGGACGGGTCACCTTTACTTTAGACCGAAGGGCCTTTGCCTATTACGACGGGAAACGGGGGGAGTGGATCGTTCCCGACGGGACCTATGAGATCGCCCTGGGGGGATCGTCAAGGAGCACCCCCCTGACCCTCGCCGTTACCCTCAAATCCCCGGATAAGGGAAAACCGGTCTACACCCGGAATTCCACGATCCATGAGATCTATCAGAACGGGGAGGGGAAAGCCTGTCTGGATGAAATCTCCCGTGAGATTGAAAAACAGCGGGGCATGGGAATCGACAAGGTTCTCTCCCACTTCCGGGATATGCCCCTGCGGTCGTTCCATATGTTCGCCGGTGCCCACATGAACGAGGAGAACCTGAATGCCCTGCTGGAGAGAATGAATTCATGACTGGAGACGGGCCGTGACTAAAGGATGGCCTGGGCCTCTTCGGAAATCTGGTGGAGCTCTTCGTAGATTGAAGACAGCCTTGTGATCATTTCGGCCACATGCTCTCCCAGGTCATCCACATGCCTGCTCGTTTCCAGCATCATGACAGGGCTTCCTGAATAACATCGGTGCCCTGGTTCATCTCCTCCATGGCGGTGGATAGCTCCTGAAATCCGTCGGCCACGCCGGTCAGCCTTTGGACGACCCCGTTCATATCCTCATGGGATAGGGAGGAAAGGGCCTTCGTATCACTGACATCCTGGGCGACCCGGCTCAAATCAGTGGTGATGATCCGCGCATTGCCGGCGGTCTCTTCGGCCAGTTTTCGAATTTCCTGGGCCACCACGGCGAATCCCCGCCCCTTCTCCCCGGCATGGGCCGCTTCTATGGCGGCGTTCATGGCTAGAAGATTGGTATTCGCCGCCACGTCGTCAATGGTCTTATTCACCTGCAGGATGCGGTCTACGCTGTCGTTTACCCTGTCGATGGCTACGACGGTCTGCTCCAGGGCCTCCGCCCCGTTCTGGGTTCCCGCCTGCAGGCTCAGGATCATCTCCTGGCGCTGCCTTACCAGCTTGGCGATATTCTTAATGGAGGCCAGCATCTCCTCCACGGAAGCGGAGGACTCCTCTATGGCGGAACCCTGCTCCAGGGTGCTGTCCTTCATCTGCTGCACGGTTTTTTCAACGGATTTCATAAAGAGGGAGCAGTCGTTGATCTTGCTGTGCAGATTCGTGGAGATCCTGTCCAGGGTCTCGTGGGCCCGGGTCACCAGAGCCATCTCGTAATGGTGGCAGTTTTCCGGTTTGTTCAGACCGTTGTGGATGGCCAGGGCCATTCCCCGGCAGCTGTCGTATCCGCAGGAGGCGCAGTTATAGATATCCCCTTCGGAGAATTTCAGCATCCGGTGATAGATCTCCCACCGTTCCCGGTCGTCGGGGATTTTCCAGGCGGTGAGGGAGGACCGGTCCTTGTAGGTTCTGCCGTACAGACCGGGGCGCCAGTATTTATCTATGACCCTTTCCATCATCCCAGAGGCGCGACCGTCGTGGCGGGAACCGATTAGGCGCTGCCTTTGCTGCTCCGCCCTTTCCGATACGGCCTGTTCCAGGATATCCACGGGCGTTTCCTGACGGTTGGTTCCCGTGCCGCCGTTGCACCCCTTTTCGCAGTTGAGACAGTCGATTATGAGGGGCTGCCTGTTATGGGAAAGACTTTCAGGGAGAGATTTCAGATAGTCGTAAATGCTATGGATCCCTTCGATTTTCCTGATCCGGGGCAGCGCTTCGGGCATGTCCCTCCCCACGGTACTTCCCGTATTCCGGGAAGAACTCCCGGATCATCTTGATGGTATGCACCATGGGGCTGTCCGCCGGCGCCAGATAGGGGAGGAGCTCCGGCTGATAGAGCTCTATATAGTTGACGATGGCGGGACAGGGCTGGGCGATGACCGTTTTGGGGCGGGATCCCTTAATGAATTCCAGGTAGGATCTGACCGTCAGCTCCGCCCCGAAACTGACATCGAAGACGGCGGATACGCCCAGGCTTTTCAGATATCCGTTCAGGTGTTCCAGCTGCCCCTCGAAACTGGCCGCCGCGGAGGGAGCGACTATGGCCACTATTTTTTCTTTTCCCTCGCAGGCTTTGATAAAGGAGGCCCAGTCGTCCATCCGCCTCCGCGCATCGTGGGTGCAGGCAATGATGCAGTTTCCGCAGCCGATGCAGATCTCATGGTTGATAGTCACCGAATCGCCGCTGCCGTCCATGCAATATTTTATGGGACACGAGGAGATGCACTGGTGGCAATTGACGCACTTTTCGCTATCAACTTCGATAATGGGCTGAAGGGACATGTGATCCTCCTGTCTCTTGTTTTTGTTGATGCAAACCCATATTTCAAGGGGAAATATTAGGAAATAACCTTTTATTAATACATAGCAGAAAACTAATATTGGGGGTGAAGGGTGGGAAAGTATAGGAATTCCGCCGGTTCCTCTCACCTTTTCGCTTTTATTGTGATAAAATGGCACCATGTTAAGAATGTTGACGGAAATTCCCTCTCACATTAATAAGGATCTCTCCGTATACGAAAACAGTATCAATCTTCTGATCTCTTTCAATATGAGGCAGACAGCTCTCCATGCTTCCCAGGTGACGAAAAAGGCCATGGAACTGGCCCGCCGCTACCGCATGGATATCGAAAAGGCGGAGTCCGCCGCGGTTCTGCACGATATAAGCGTCATAATTCCCAATGAGAGAAGGGTGGAGGCGGCCGAATCCCTGGGCATAGGGCTTTTTGAGGAGGAGCGTCAGTTTCCCATGATTCTGCATCAGCGCCTCTCCCGTAAATTCGCTTCCCTCTATTTCGGGGTGGAGGACAAGGAAGTGCTCGATGCCATCACCTGCCATACCACCCTGTGGCAGAGTCCCACGAAGCTGGATATGATCGTATTCCTTGCGGATAAAATCGCCTGGGACCAGGCCGGGGACCCCCCCTATCTTGAAACTCTCTACAAGGGCCTGGACGTCTCCCTGGAAAGGGGCGCCTCCCATATGGTCAGGTACATGATGGACAATAAGCATAAGCTCGCCGTGGTCCATCCCTGGCTGGCGGGAGCCTATGAGTATTTTATGAGGCTGGAGGAGGAGACCCCCTGACCGCACCGTTTTGTAACGGCTGGTCCGGGGATTTTACATCCACCCCTCCAGGGGGTCCTCCCAGGGACAGATTTCCCCTTCCCCAAAGAAAAGGGCGATCTCCCTGAGGGCGCTTTCCACGGAATCGGAGGCGTGGAGGCAGTTATCCGGCTTCGTGGTTCCCAGGGCGAAATCGCCCCGTATCGTTCCCGGTTCCATATCCTCCACGTAGGTGGTTCCGGCCATCTTCCTCATAACCGATACGGCGTTTTTCCCTTCCGCCACCATGAGGATGACCGGACCCTTCAGGGTGAAGGCCTCCACGTCGGGAAACCAGGATTTCTCCACGTGTTCCGCGTAATGGGCCCTTACGGTCTCCCTGTCCAGCTGCCTCATCTTCATGGCGATCAGCCTGAGACCCTTGTTTTCTATCCGTTTCACCATTTCCCCGGCCAGGCGTCTCTGCAGTACGCCGGGCTTGAGCATGAGCAGGGTTCTTTCCATTCTCTCTTCCTCCCCGTTTCGAGGGGACAGTGAACCATTAATCTGTTATATTAGTAAAGTGGTAATTTTCAGGAAAAGAACACTTTTCGTCCGCATCTCCCAACTGCTCATCCTTATGGTGGGGGCCATCTTCCTTTTTTCCCTGGCCCTCTTCACCTCGGTGAAGAATTCCTACGACGTCCAGTTCTACCGGGCCTTCCGGGAGACCATCGGCATCGCCGTAACCTATCTGGAATACGAGCTGGACAAAATCTCCGAAATGACCCTCTACCTTTCCACAGACGGGCGGCTCCAGAGCGCCATAAACAGCGATTTCCCCGCCTCCGATGACTATGAGAAGGTGCATGTGAGGGATATCATCAAAAATATCCTCTTCAAGCAGGCCTACGGGGACTTCTTCATATCCCAGATCGAACTGGACCTTTTGAACGGGGAGCTCATCCAGGTCGGCCGGAGCGTGGGGTCCCTGAGCAGCGACTACAATCCGGATCTGAAGACCCACGCCGGTTATGCGGAGGGGAGGGATTACTATTTCGTCGGAGAGGACGGCTCCCTCATTAATGTCAGAAATATCCGGGACATTTCCACCCTGGACTTCTTTTCCATGGGCACCATGCTCACCTACCTGGACGTGAAGCTGCTCATCGAAAAATATCAGCGGCGCATTCCCTACACTTCGGATCTGAACTTCATAATCGTGAAGGATGGGGAGCTTCTGATCCAGGACGATCTGTCCCGGAGGATTTTCTCCTCCCTCAAGGATCTGGACGAGGGGTTCTCCTTTTACGAGGATGACAGCGGGTATTATTTCATAACCACGGTTACTGGAAAGGAGGAGGGTTGGACCTTTATCGGCTACACCTCCCTCAATCAGATAAGGAGACTGAACAAAACGCTCTGGACGGCCCTTATCCTTCTCCATATCCTGCTTGCGATCATTCTCATCCTGTCGGGGCGGGTGTACATCCGTCATTTTACCAAACCCCTGGAACAGCTGAGCCGCGATTTGAGAGCCTTTGAGAACAATGTCTTCGATATCTCCCTGACCCCTCCCCCCACGGACCGCATGACCGAGGAGATCAGCGATCTGTACCGGGACGTGGAACTGGCTCTGGAGAAAATACAGGATCAGGTGTACAAGGACTATGTCAAGCAGATGTCCCTCCAGCGGACCCAGCTGCAGATGCTCCGGTCCCAGATCAATCCCCACTTCCTTTATAATACGCTGGATTCCATCAGCTGGATGGCCAAGGGGCTCAAGGAGCAGAATATCGCCCGCATGGCCGTGGCCCTGGGAAGGCTCCTGCGCCGGCCACTGAACGAGAGGCGGGAGAGAATCTCCCTGCGGGAGGAGCTGGACCTGCTTGAGGATTATCTGGCCATTCAGAAGATCCGTTTCCAGGAGAAACTTAACTGGGATTGCCGGGTGGAACCGGACCCGGAGGAGATTTTCATTCTCCCCTTCATGCTCCAGCCCCTGGTTGAAAATGCCATCAAGTACGGAATCGAAGAGGGGGCGGGGAAAATCTCCATCCACCTGAACATAAGCCTGAAGGATGACGGGATAGTGGAAATCGTTGTCTGCGACAGCGGGAGGGGCTTTTCCGCCGGGCTATTGGATCTTTATTCCCGGTATGGAATGGAAGGCCTGTTCTCCCGCAATCATCTGGGGTTGGGGCTCCGCAACATATACGACCGCATCCGCCTCTATTATAAAGGAAAGGGGATCCTGCGGATTCGCAATAAGGAGAACGGGGGCGCCTGCTGCATTCTGGAGATCCCCCTGAGCTGGGAGAAGGAAACACTATGATAGGCGTCATGGTTATTGATGATGAGAGACTGATCCGGGAGGGCATTGCCACGACCGTTGACTGGAACAGGCTGGGCTGCCGCCTGGCCGGGACCGCCTGCGACGGGCGGGACGGACTCAACAAGATCCGGGAGAAGAAGCCCGCCCTGGTCATCACCGATATCCGGATGCCCGGCATGAGCGGCCTGGAAATGATCCGGGAGTGTCAGGGCTATGACTGGACGCCCCGGTTCATCATCCTCTCCGGCTATGATGACTTCACCTTCGCCCGGAAAGCCATGGAGTACGGGGTCCGCCACTATCTGCTCAAGCCCCTGGACGACGGGGAGCTGGAGGAAAAGATCATACGCATCGTCAATGAGATCCGGTCCCGGCACAGGGGGAATTCCACCGGCAATTCCACGGTCGATCGGATCCTGGAATATCTGGAGTTCAACTACGGCCGGAGAGACCTGAGCCTGGGGTGGATCGCGGAGAATCTGATTTTCAAGAACTGCGAGCACCTGGGGCGGCTTTTCAAGAAATACACGGGCACCGGTTTCCAGAGTTACCTGAACGAACTTAGGATAGACAAGGCCCGGCAGATTCTGGATGAGGGCCGGGCCGACAAGATTTACGAAGTGGCGGAGCAGTGCGGCTTTCCCCCGGACGGGCAATATTTCTCCACCCAGTTCAAGAAGTATACCGGTTTGAGCCCCAGGGAGTACGGAGGGAAGAAATAGTGTGTTTCCGCGTTGTTTTTGACAAAACCCTCATCGGGCGGATTCCCTCTTTCTCCCATCTGGACCGGGAGCCCTACCCCGAAGGGGAAATCTCCGCCTTCTCCTTTCCCCTCCTACCCGTTCTGTCCGATCCGGGGGGAGAGGCTTTTTC
>QKAI01000165.1 GCA_003246505.1 Spirochaetaceae bacterium
AGAAGAACTCCGGGCTGGCAGAGGAGAAGGGGAGGGAGGAGATGAAGAAGTCGGCGGGCGTAAAGGTCACTTCCCCCCGGGAGGCGGCCCGCATCATCCTGGAGGGAATGGAAAGGAAGAAGGGGAAAATCCTGGTAGGGAAGGTCATGGCCCAGAACCACGGGGGCATCCTGAGCACCTCCGGCGACCTTATGAAAGCTGGGGCATGATGAGGATCTTCATGGCCGGTTCGGAGTGGGTCTCCATGATTTTGAGACCCCTTTCGAACTCCTCCAGGGGTAGTTTGTGGGAGATCAGATCCTTAACGTTGATCCGGCCGGTCTGCATCAGTTCCAGGGCCTGCCAGGAGTTCCGGAGGGACGTGTAGGAGGAGAGGATGGTTATCTCCTTCTCGAAAATCCGGAAGGGGGGCAGGGTGACCTTGGCGTCCGTATGGGGAACGCCGAACCAGAGGACCTTTCCCGAGGGGCGCACGTAGTTCAGGCACTCCTCCATGAGGAGGGAAACCCCCGTGGCGTCGCAGACGATGTGGTAGTGCTCTTTCGGGAGGGAGGACAGGTCGTCGGTTACGCGGGAGGCTCCCATTTTCTTTGCCATTTCCAGGCGGCTTTTGTCCCTGTCCACCACCTCGATGCGGGTGCAGCCCTTGGAGACGAAGCTCTGCAGGAGGAGAAGGCCGATGGGGCCGGCGCCTATGAGGAGCACCCGGTCGGCCAGGACGGGATTGACCCGCTCTATGCCGTGGAGAACGCAGGAGAGGGGTTCCATGAAGGCGGCCTCCTCAAAGCTCAGATCCCCGATGGGAAAGACGCCCTTCTCCGGGGCGGTGACGTAGTTGGCCATGCCGCCGGAACGGGTGACGCCCACCGCCTGGGTGTTCTCGCAGAAGTGCTGCCGATTGCTCAGGCAGTCGTAGCAGACCCCGCAGGAGAGGTTCGGCTCCACGGAGACCCGGTCCCCCACCTTGAAATTCCTGACCTCAGGACCCACTTCGGTGACGACTCCGGAAAATTCATGGCCCGGCACTATGGGATAGGTCCCCTTGTAATCGCCCTGGTAGATATGCAGGTCCGTCCCGCAGATACCGCTGGCATGGACCTGGATCACCACCTCGTCCCTCCCGGGAACGGGTTTGGCCACCTCCCGTACGGAGAGGCTGTTCTTCTTTTCAATTACCGCTGCTTTCATGGCTTGTTTACTCCTTTGTTTTCCCGCGTCAGCAGGAATATCTGGTTATTAATCGGGTGGGAATCCGGTGTTCGCCCCAGGGGGCCCTCTCCCCGCCCAAACGTTTCAATAGCATCTGTGCCGCCGTACTGCCGATGGCGGCGCTGTCCTGATCGATGGCTGTCACCGGGGGTGTGGTCAGGGAGAGCCAGAAGGCGTCGTCGAAGCAGATCAGTCCCAGCTCCCCCGGGATGTCCAGGCCCATCTCCTTGATGTAACTCAGGGCTCCCACGGCGGCCAGATCGTTGCCGCAGATCAGGGCGTCGACCCGCCGTTCCTCCACCAGAACCGCCGTCAGATCGTAGCAGTCGTTCCGCTTCAGATCGTTCAGGCTCTGGGAGCGGCCCGTCCCCGTGAGGATAAGGCTCTCGTCGGGGGAGATCCCGTTCCCTATCAGGGCGTCCCGGTATCCTACGATTCTCTCTTCCATGGTGGTATCGAAGCGGGAGCCGAGAAAGCCGATCCTGCCGTACCCCCGGGACAGGAGTAACTCCGTTCCCTCCAGCACGCCCCTCCTGTTCGTGGACAGAACCCGGTCGCCGGCGAAGCCCTCCGGGGTGCGGTCGAAGAACACGCAGGGACAGCGGTCCCCGATGAGGGCGTTCATATAGGAGCAGTCCCGGTCCACCGGAGCGATGATAAGGCCGTCCACGTTCTGCAGGATCAGACTCTCGATGCTGTTCCTCTCCCTCTCCCGGTCCTCGTCGGAATTAAAATAGACCAGACTGTACCCCTCCGCTCCCAGCACGGAGTCGATGCTCAGGACCACATCGGTGAAAAAGAAGTTGGAAAGATCGGAGATGACCACCCCTATCATGCGGGAGGAACCGCTCCGGAGGTTGCGGGCCACCGGATTCACCACGTATCCCAGCTCCCGAATCGCATCCCTGACCCGGGCTTCCGTCTCCGGATTGACCGGCCGGGTCCTGTTTATCACATGGGATACGGTGGTGGTGGAGATGCCCGCCCTGAGGGCCACATCCTTCATGGAAACGTCCAATCCCTACTCCTTATGGCCAACGCAATCGATTGCGTCTTAAGATTAACCCGAAATCCGGAAGAAGTCAAGGAAAATCCTGCAGGGGAGAAGGCAAAACAGGGGCGGGCAATAAGCCCATAACTCCCCTTTCGTCCTTGTTTTTTCCTATGAAAGTCTTATACTGGAATCAGTGCTTTATAGGTTGCGTTGATGTGAAAAAAACGGTCTTCCCTCTTCTCCATATTCTGCTCTTCCTCACCTTTCTCCTCGCCCTGATCATTATCGGCCGGAGGATCGAGAGGAGTATCGAAGGGGACGTCACCTATCACAGCGAGGCCCTGGTCCCCTATGCCTGGGATCTGGATTATGCCAGCATGGAAACCTATCTGAGCCTGGTGGTGAAGAACCGGAACTACGCCCGGGCCGCCTACAGGGACAGTACCTCCGGCCTGACAGTACTCTCCGTGGAAGGGGAGGACGGTTCCCCCCTGGAAAAATTCCTCATTCGCATCGGCCTGGCCGGGACCCATGATCTGGTGAGGCCCGTTGTCTACAACGGGGAAGGCCTGGGGCAGCTGACAGTTACCTTTGTCAGCAGGAACATCTTCATCTTCGCCTATGTCTTTCTGATATACGTTCTGATCGAGCTGGTTCTCATACTCAATCTCAATCTGGTCCGCATGAATGAGTCCCTGGAGGAGAGGATCGCCCTCCGGACGGAGGATCTGGAGAAGGAAGTCACCGCCCGCAGGAGGGCGGAGGATGATCTGAGGCTGATACTGGATTCCATCGGAGAGGGGGTCATCGCCACGGACAGGGAGGGAGGTGTTTTGAGAATGAACCCCCCCGCCCAGTTTCTTACCGGCTGGTCCAACCGGGAGGCCCGGGGCAAGCCCCTGAACGAGATACTCGTCTGCACACCGGAGGAGGGGAGCGGTCGGATCGATCCCCTCGGGGATATCTGGGAGAAGGGGTTCTACCGCATAGGGGAGGGCCAGAATATTCTCAGGTCCCGCAAGGGGGAGGAGTACCGGATCTCCGAATCGGGGAATCCCCTCCGGTCCGAATCGGGGGAGGTGATCGGCGCGGTCATCGTCTTCCGGGATGTGACCCAGGAGCACCGGCTCCGCCTGCAGCTGGAACACGGGCAGCGTATGGAAGCGGTGGGCCAGCTGGCCGGTGGCATCGCCCATGACTTCAATAACATGCTCGGGGGGGTCATCGGGTCCGCCGAACTGATCAGGCCCTATCTGGAGGGGAACAGTGAGGGGGAGGAGCTGGTCAATCTCATCCTGGAGACGGGGGAGAGGGCGGCCCAGCTGACGGGACAGCTCCTGACCTTCTCCCGGAAACAGAAGCTTGTCCACTCACCGGTGGATTTCCACGGGATGATAGAAAAGACCGCCGTCCTCCTCAAGAGAACCATTGCCAAGAACGTGGAGATCAGAACCGAACTGAAGGCGAAGGTCTCCCTGGTTTCCGGCGATCCGGCCATGCTCCAGAACTGTCTCCTGAACCTGGGGATTAATTCCTCCCATGCCATGCCCGACGGGGGAATCCTGACCATTTCCACGGGAAACCTGGAACTGGACGAGCTTTACTGCCGGAACAGTCCCTTCGAACTGGAGCCGGCCGCCTACATCGAGATACGGGTGGAGGATACGGGAGCGGGCATCCCGGCGGGTGTTCTCCCCCGCATCTTCGAGCCCTTCTTCACCACCAAAGGAAAGTCCCGGGACGGAACGGGGGGGACCGGGCTGGGGCTGTCGGCGGTTTACGGCACCGTCCAGCAGCATCACGGGGAGCTCAAGGTCTACAGCGAGTTAGGCCGGGGCACGGTCTTCCGCATGCTGTTTCCCCTGACCGATCAGTCCGGAACGGCGGAGGCCAGCGAGGCGGTGGAAACCGTCGGGGCCGGGGAGACCATACTGCTCATCGACGATGAGGAGTCGATCCGCCTGACCGCCGGGAAAATTCTGGAAGCCCTGGGCTACCGGATCCTGAGCGCCCGGGACGGCCGGGAGGGACTGGAGCTCTACCGGGAGAAAAGGGATCAGGTCCGGCTGGTCCTTCTGGATATGATCATGCCCCGGATGAACGGGCAGGAGTGCTTCCACGAACTGCGGAAGCTTACTCCCGATCTCCCCGTTATAATGGCTTCCGGATTCAGCAACGCCGAGGATGTCCGGAACCTCAGGGAGAACGGCCTGAACGCCTTCATCACCAAACCCTACCGCATGAAGGAGCTGGGACAATTAATCGGAGAAATTCTGCGCTCCCCTAATCTTCCGTCATAGCCTTAAGCAGATCCAGGGCGATTTCGAAGTCGTAATTTTCCACGGACTTGACGAATCTCTTGAAGGAGGGAAGAAACTGAAGGTTTCCCGAAGCGGGGACGAATTCCTCCAGGAAGTTCACCGCCTCCGTGTCATTCTCCCCCAGGAGGGAACGCATTTTTTCCAGCATCTCCCCGGTCAGGGTATAGAGTCTGCCGTCCCCCTTCTCCTCCCCGTCACGGCCGGGATCCCCGGGCTGCCGGCCCAGACCTTCCAGGAGAGGCTCCAGTTTTTCCAGAACCCCGGCGAGTTTCCCCCGCCACTCCCCCGGGCTCCCCCCGCGGCAGGAGGCTTCCAGATCCCCCGCGGCGGCCATCACTTCCAGGGCGCCGATATTGCCCGCCGCCCCCTTGAGCGAGTGGACTTCCAACAGGGCTTTCTCCCCCTCCCCCCGTTCCATCGCATCCGCAAAATTCCTCCCGAAGGGGGAATAGGTCTCATGGAATTTGCCGAGCAGCCTCCGGTAGAGCTCCCGGTTGTCACCCATGACCGCCCGGGCCGCTTCCCTGTCCAGACCGGGAATTGGGGTTTCCTCCCCGGAGAACTGGCCTCCCCGGGACGGACTGTCCCCTCCGTCCGGTTCTCCCGGCGTACCGATCCATCTATTCAGGACCTTGAAGAGCTCCCCCGGGTTCACCGGTTTCCCCACATGGTCGTTCATCCCCGCGCGCAGGGACTTTTCCCTGTCTCCGGAGAGCACATTGGCGGTCATGGCTATAATGGGCAGATCGGCGGACTCCGGCCGGCGGCGTATGGTTTCCGTAGCCTCATACCCGTCCATGACGGGCAGCTGGCAGTCCATCAGAACCGCATCGTAATGGCCCCGGGAGGTCTTCTCCACCGCTTCCCGGCCGTTGCCGGCCAGATCCACCAGTATCCCCGCGCTGGAAAGTAGCTCCCGGGCCACCTCCTGGTTGATTTCGTTATCCTCCACCAGAAGAATCCGGCGCCCCCGGAGGTTCGTCCTTATCGTCCCGATGGCCTCCTGGTAGGAGGCGGACCGTCGCTTCCTGACCGGAGTCTCGCCCATCGCCGTAAGTATCCCGTCGAGCAGGGCGGAGGGCATGACCGGTTTGGAGAGCACCGCCCCGATGGAGGCCACCCCCGCCGAGGCGTTGAGCGCTTCCTCCCGGCCGTAGGCCGTCATGAGAACCACCCGGGGGGGATGGGGAAGGAGCTGCTCCATCTCCCGGCTCAGTGCCACCCCGTCCTTGCCGGGCATGTTCCAATCCGTCAGGACGAGATCCCACCCCTCCTCCCCGGGGGAGGCGAGCCTCTCCAGGGCCTCTGCGGCGGAACCCGCCGTTGCCGTTGCATAGCCGAAACGGCTCAGGATCTCCTGGAAAATCATACGGGCCGAGTCGTTATCATCCACGATCAGTACCCTCAGGCTGTCCAGTCCCCTGTAGGCGGAATAGGGATCCTCCCTCTCCTCCTGTTTCCGGAGCTGTAGGGTAAAGTGGAAGGTGCTTCCCGCCCCCGGCCGGCTCTCCACCCAGATCTCTCCCCCCATCAGGGCCGTCAGCTTCCGGGAAATGACCAGCCCCAGCCCCGTGCCGCCGTACTTGCGCGTGGTGGAGCTGTCCGCCTGGGAGAAATCCCGGAAGAGCTTGGCCTGTCCCTCATCGGATATCCCTATCCCCGTATCCCTGACCCAGAAATGGTAGAGGTAGGTCTCCGGTTCGCCGGCCTCCTCGGCCCTGACCCCTATGACGATCTCACCCTTCTCGGTGAACTTGACCGCGTTGTTCGCCAGATTCACCAGGACCTGCTGCAGCCGGACCGGGTCGCCGTTCACCGCGGTGGGTGTTTCGGGGATCAGATCGAACATGAGTTCCAGTTCCGATTCGGCTATGCGGAAGCCCAGAATGCCGGACAGATTGTCGAATATATCCTCCAGGAAGAAATCGATATGCTCCAGCTCTATCCGGTTGGCCTCTATCTTAGAGAAGTCCAGAATGTCATTGATAATGGAAAGAAGATTCTCCGCCGCCCGGTAGACCTTGGAGATATAGCTTCTCTGCCTGTCGTTCAGATCGGTCTGCATGGCCAGATGGGAGAGGCCTATGATGGCGTTCATGGGGGTTCGGATCTCGTGTGACATGTTGGCCAGGAATTCCGATTTCACCTGGGTGGCCGCTTCCGCCGCCTCCTTGGCTTCGGCGAGTTCCCGTTCGGCGGCCTTCCTCTCCGTTATGTCCTCCACAAGGCCGTCTATGGAAAGGATGTGTCCCTCCCCGTCCCTGACCGCGTGGTGGGAGATCATGATCGTCTTGATCTGTCCCTCGGCGGGATGGCGGAATTCCATCTCGAACTGGTAGAAATTCTCCTTACCCTCGACGAGGGATCTCACGTAATGGACTCCCCTTGCCTGGGATTCCTCCGTCCAGTCCAGCACATCCAGGGGGGATCTGCCGATGATCTCCCCTATCTCAAGGCCCGTAACCGATTTGACCCCCCCTCCGATGTAGATCAGCCGGCCCTCTCCGTCATGGCTGTAGATAATGAATTTGTCACCCAGTTCCTCCACCAGGCGGCGGTACTTCTCCTGGCTCTGTATCAGTTCCCTCTCCGCGTTCTTCCGGTCCGAGATATCAACATTCCACCCGATATAGGCATCCCGCCCTTCGTACTGGAAGGGATAGATGGAGAGCAGCACATCCTGCAGGCCGTTCTTCCCCCGCCGCCTCATCTCGAAATTGGTGCAGAAACCCTGTTTCCTCATTGTTTCCAGCAGGCGGGATTCGTCCTCCCCGCTGACATAGGGGATGGTCTGGCCCACGTCCATACCCATCTGCTTCATCATGGCGTTGGCATACTGGGTGATTCCCTCCACCGTGATCCCCACCCCGATGGGGCTGGTCTCCAGGATCTCCTCGAACCGGGCCCGTTCCTGTTCCATGGCGTTCTGAAGCCTGAGTTCCTCCGTGATATCCCTCATGACGGCCACGAAATGCCTCTCCCCGTTGATAATCGTTTCGTTGGCGGCGATCTC
>QKAI01000379.1 GCA_003246505.1 Spirochaetaceae bacterium
GGGCTGTCTACCTATTCACCCTTCCCCAGACCTCCCTCCAGATAGGAGTCAAGAAGACCCTGGGGGTCTGGGTCCTCCAGGTCCTGTTCGAGGAGGATCCCTTCACCTACGAAGGGGCCGATATCCTGGTGAATGTGCGCCTAACGAAAACCGGGTCGTCGGGGAAATAATCCCCGCCCCTCCTTTCAGGAGGAACCGATGAAATTGTCCTACGCCCTTCTTTTATGCCTGCTCGCTTCCTGCGGCGGCAGCCCCATGACGGAGAGTCTCAGACCGGAAAGGGACAGAACCCCTCCGGTCTTTCTTGATTTCGCCCAGGAAAGCCGGGAGGAGATGGTGCTGTTTTTCGACGAGCCGGTAGTTGTGGACCGGGAAACCCTCATTCGGCAGCCGGAGGGGGACATCCTTGTTGCCGAACCGGAGTCCCGGGAAGTCCGATTGAGATTCTCTCCCCCCTGCGAACCGGGCTCCCTGAATACCCTGCGCCTGGATGTGGCCGACGGGGAGGGGAACGGGAACTGGTTTCTGGTGGAGTTCTACGCCCCCAATGAGAACCAGCCCGCCCTGGTTATCAATGAAATCTCCCCCAACGGCAGCAGTACCCGACCGGATATGGTGGAATTCTATGTCACCGCCGGAGGGGAGACCACCGGACTGACCCTGCTCCTGGGAACGGAGGAGAACTGGACCGGACGGTACGTTTTCCCTCCCATGAACGTGGCCACCGGGGAGTATATCCTCTTTCACTGCCGTCCGGAGGGAACGGGGGAGGAGGTCACCGAGACCGGGGATGATCTGGATCTCTCCGGCGGTATCAGGGCCGGGGAGGGGGTGAGGGATCTCTGGCCCGGGGAGGACATGAACCTCTCCGGGAGCAACGGCGTGCTCACCCTGAGTTCCCTGCCGGTCCGGGGGAAGTGCCTGGACCGGATCGTCTATACCAACCGGACCGGGGACGGGGAGGATAAATACGGGGGGTGGACCGCCGTCCTCTGGCCCCAGATAGAGGAGCTGAGTTCCCGGCGGGAAGGGGAGAGGGGCTGGTATTTTGAGGGAGATCTCCTCTTCCCGGAGGACAGCGTGTGGTCCGGGAGCACCACCAGTACGCGCACCCTCTGCCGGGACAGCCTTTCCGGCGACGGGGACCGATCCTCCGACTGGCATACGGCGCCCACGGGGGGATGCTCCTTCGGATACCCCAACACGGATGAGGCCTACGCTCCTTAGGACTTTTTGATATCCCTGATGCGGAAATCCTCGATGATGCGGGTCAGTTCCTCTTCCGCCAGATCAATCCGCTCTTCGCTGAATCCCAGTTCCTTCGCCTTGCGGATGGAGCTTCTCACGTCGTGGAGCCAGAAGGCGGCCCTCTTGATGCAGTTCTGAGTCTCCCCCATCAGATCGTAGTGATAATCATCGGTTTCCAGCATCATGACGTACCGTTCCAGGGCCAGGGGGATATCCCGGTTGTCCCTCTCCCGGTTCCGGGCGTAGGTCATGTTCCACAGTTCCTGATCCAGCTGGGCCAGAAGCCCGTTGCGCTCGGAGGGGAAGATGCGCAACAGAAAGTTCTCCACCGTACCCCAGAAGTCCCTTTCGAACTGCTGCAGGGCGCCGTAGAGTTTCACTATCTCATTGGAGGCTCCCGGATGGATGCGGCGGGTGGGATAGGAAGCTATCTTCTTCTCCATATCCTCCACCACCTTGTCGGCGAAGGACTTTCTTTTGACTCCCCCGTTCCGACTCTCCTCAAGGGCCTGCTGCTCCGCCCGGTCCAGGGCTTCCTCTTCCTGCTGGATCAGCTCCTCCACCATCTCCACTTCCCCCTTGAGGAAGAGCTCCAGGCTCATTCTCATCTGCAGGGCGTAGGAGTAGCGCGCTTCGAAATCGTTCTTGAGTGAGATGGGCGCCATATAGGACGTGATGAGGAGGTCGTAACGATCCCGTATCCTGTCCAGACACCGTTCCGTCTCTTCCCGGGACAGTTTGTCTTTCTTGCCGAACATAGGAATATTATAACCTCACCGGAGCAGATTGTCAGACGGTTTTTTTAAGGGGGATAAAAAAAAGATAAAAAAAGCTCCGGAGAGCTTCCGGAGCACTGAAGTCAGTAGGTGAGGGTCTCCTCTTCCTTCTCTTCGGGGATAGCTTCCCCCTCCTCTTTTTTCGTACGGGGCCGGAACTCGATGTGCTCGGCAACGATTTTCACTTTGGACTGGGTGTTGCCGTCCTTGTCGGTCCAGCGGTCCTGCTTGAGCCGGCCCACGACACGGACGCCCCGCCCCCGGTCCAGATGTTTTTCACAGAGCTCCGCCTGCTTGGACCAGGTTTCCACATCAAAGAAGGAGACCTCCTCCTTGGTTTCCTCCGACCCGTCCAGCCGGTAATAGCGGTTGGACGCCACGGTGAAGTTACAGACCGGCGTTCCCTTGGTGGTCAGTTTGGCGTCGGGCTTGCGGACGAGATTGCCCTCCAGGATGATACTGTTCAGTGCCTGCATGTGCTTTCCTCTCTTTGGAGCTTCCCGGGTGGGACCCGGAAGCTCCCGGTTAGTGTTTAGCTACAGGGAGGGAAATTCTTGCCGGATTTTGCGGAATTCCCATAAAAAAGAGATAAACCTTTCCATAAACTTCCCCGTGACCGGCTAAATTTTATTGATGGTTTAGGGAGGGCGTGATAATTTATAATGGGACGTCCCTGGACACAGCCAGAAAAAATATTCTCATCAACCATCCGGGGGTGGCGGATTGGAACAGCATCTGACTTTGGGGAAGAGGAGGCAGATTCTCATGAGATTGGAAACGGATAGATTGATTCTTACCACGCCGAGGAAGAAGGATGCCCTGGAGGTCTTTGCCCATAGGACAGATAAGCAGGCCACTCTCTTCACCGGCGGGATCCCGAGTCTTTCCTGGCCGGAGTTCGAACAGTACTATTTCAGAAGATGTGACGATGAAGAGGAAAAGAAGAGGCACATCTACTCGGTCATATTAAAGGCGTCTGGGAAATATATTGGTTATTGCGGATTCCAGTACTGTAAGATTTTGAAGGGGACGGAGATCCTCTTCGGATACTCCTCCCAATACTGGGGAAACGGCTACGCCTTTGAAGCGGCAGGGGCTTTGCTGTCCTATGGAATGGAAACGCTGGGATACGACCGGGTCGTCGCCGCGGTGAATCCAAGGAATCCCGCCTCGGAGAAGATCCTTATGAAACTGGGCATGACCTTTGCCGGCCCGGTTGAATGGCCGGACCAGGGATCGGTCAACCGTTACGAAATCGGGAAAGAGCGATTCCTGGAGCAGAAGAAGTCATGAATATCCTGTCCCCGGCTCCCTGCGGTGTCATCTGCGCCTTATGCTATGCCTATCAGAGGGAGAAGAACAGATGTGTCGGTTGTAACGGGGAGGGATATAAGCCCAACCATTGCAACAACTGTTCCATCCGCTTCTGCAAGGAAAAATCCTCCCCCGGTGAGCTTTGCCTTGTATGCGGGAAGTACCCCTGCCGAAGATTGAGGGATCTTGAAAAGATGTATGTGGAAAAATACGGTGAAAGCCCCCGGCGGAATATGGAACTGGCCCAGACCCTGGGGAAGGGGAAATACGGAGAGGAGATACTAAGGATCTGGACCTGCCAGGAGTGTGGTCACCTCCTCTCCGCCCACAGGGACTCATGCGTTATCTGTCACGCGAAAAATGGGAACTATCCCGAAAAGACCGTTCCCGTTGAATGATCTGCCCATCGGGACGGGCCCTTAAATAATATTCCCCTCAGAATCGATCTTCTTACCCACAAATCCGACCAGGAGTATGATGGCACCGGTGCCCAGGAGCAGGCTGACCCAGCTGGGGAGGCCGAACCCGATGGGAAGGGTTCCCAGGAGGATGGCCAGTCCCGCCGCGGTCAGGGCGTAGGGGGCCTGGGTCTTCACGTGGTCGATATGGTCCGATCCGGAAGCGGATGAGGACAGTATGGTCGTATCCGAGATGGGGGAGCAGTGGTCCCCGAAGACCGCCCCGGTGAGAACGCTGCCGATGCAGGCCAGGATCAGGGGGGTCACCGTTCCCGAGGCGGCGGACACATTGGCGGCCACGGGTATGACGATGGGCATGAGAATGGAGTTGGTTCCCCAGGAGGTTCCCGTGGAGAAGGCGACGAACATGGCCGTCACGAAGACCAGAGTAGGCAGCAGGTTCACCGCCAGGCCCCCCTCGGAGAAGGGGATGACATGGACCAGCCATTCGGCCAGCTGCATCTCGGAGATGACCGCCTTCAGGGCGAAGGCCAGGGCCAGAATGACCACGGCGGTCATCATGGTTTTGGCGCCCCCCATCCAGGCGTCAACCGCCGCGGAGAGGGAGAATCTTTTTCTGAGGATGCCCTGGAGCCCCGCCGCCAGGGAGCTGATGAAGGCGGCCCAGGTGAGGACGACCGATGCGTCCGCGTTTCCCATGGCGTCCCGGAAGGTAAGACCCTCCTCGTAGCCGTTGTACCAGAGCCCCAGAAAGGTGATGAGGATGAAGAGGCCGATGGGGATGATCACGTCCAGAAGGGATACCCGTATATCCCTGTCGGGCAGCAGGTTTTTATCCTCCGTGATCAGGGGGTGGGAACCGGCCCGGTAAACCTCCCCGGTCTTTCTGGCCCGGATCTCCGCTTTGAGCATGGCGCCGAAATCCCTTCTTCGGATGATGAGGGTGAAGAGGAGAACCAGGGAGAAGAGGGAGTAGAACCGGAAGGGGATGGTCTGGAAGAAGACCAGCATGGAATTCCCCGGAATGTCCAGGGCCTGGAGACCGGCGGCGATGAGCCCGAGCTCCATGGCGATCCAGGTGGAGATGGGGGCCATGGACGAGACGGGCGCCGCGGAGGAGTCCACGATGTAGGCCAGCTTTTCCCGGGAGATCCGCTGTTTGTCCGTGATGGGGCGCATGGTGTTTCCCACGATGATGGAATTGGCATAGTCGTCAAAGAAAATGGCGATCCCCATCAGGGCCGCCGCCAGCTGGGTGGACCGGACGTCCTTGGCTTTGGCGGATATCCTTTCGGCGATGGCCTGGGTTCCCCCCATCTTGCTGATGAGGCCTATCATGCCGCCCACGGCCAGGAGGAAGACGATGATACCGATATTCCAGGAATCCGCCAGGGACTGTCCCACGATGTAGTGGGAGAATGTCTGAAGGAGGCCCTTGAGGGGATTCCAGTTATTGATGATGGTGGCTCCCCCCCAGATCCCCGCGAGAAGGGATATGATCACCTGCTTTTTCCACATGGCGAAAAAGATGGCGATGAGGGGAGGAAGGATGGCCAGAGCCCCGTAGCTGAGATCTTCCATTTGTAACTCCTGTTTGTTATTGTGTAATGGAAAGGATTGTACACGCAGTAACTGAGGGGTGCAAGTGTTCTTTTTCGTAAAAAATGCCCTCTGTATTACTAAAAACGAGATTTTCCCGGACACTCCCGCTCCCCCTTGCTATTCCCGGTGAAATTCATAAACTGAACCTATGGACAGGATTAACGCAATTTTAGATCTGTTTTTCAGTTTCAAAGCCTATGTCATGCTTCCCATCATCATCTTCGCCATCGCCCTCATCCTCCGCATGGGTCTCCGGCACTCCCTGCTTATCAGCCTCAGGCTGGCCGTGGGCTTTGCCAGCGTCTTCATCGCCTTCGATTTCTTCGTGGATACCATTGGTCCGGCGGTGGAGAGCATCTCCCGGGTCCGGGGGCTGGATTTCCCCGTCCTGGACGTGGGCTGGCCCCCCTTGGCCGCCATCACCTGGGCCTCCCCGGTGGCTCCCGTTTCCATACCCCTAATTCTGGGTATGAACCTCCTCCTGCTGGCCCTGGGATTGACCCGGACGATCTATATCGATATCTGGAACTACTGGCATTTCGCCCTGATCGGTGCCCTGGTGGATAACCTGACCGGCAGCTTCTGGCTGGGGCTGGTGGCGGTTCTGCTGCTGGCGGTGTACAGCTTCAAACTGATCGAATGGACCGCCCCGGACGTGGAGCGGGAAACTGGTCTGTCCGGCATATCCGCCTCCCCCGTCTCAGTGAACGGACTCATCCCCTATGCGGTGGTGATGGACGGCCTGTTCGAGAGAATTCCCGGGTTCCGGAAACTGGAGTACAACCCCTCCCGGCACGGGGAGGGCAAAAGCGGTCTGCTCGGGGAGCCGATGATCATCGGGCTTCTCATAGGGCTTCTCCTTTCCCTGGCCGCCGGATACGATATCAAGGGGGTCCTGGAGACGGGGATCCATATCGCCGCGGTCATGTTTCTGCTCCCCGTCGCCTCGGGTTTGATCGGGGAGGGCATGCAGCCCATTACGGTGCAGCTTCGGGAGAAGGTGGAGGCCCGGTTTCCGGGAAGGCGGAATCTGGTGATCGCCCTGGATACGGGGATTCTGATGAAGAACCGCTCCGTCATGGTGACCGGACTGATTCTCATGCCCATCGCCCTGGTCATCTCCCTGGTCCTCCCGGGGAACCGGACCCTGCCCCTGGGGGATTTGCCCAATCTGATTTCGGTCATGGCCCTTTCTGTTCTGCTCTTTCGTGGCAATGTGTTCCGGGCCGTGATCGCCGGAATTCCCGTGGTCGTCACCTATCTGCTCATTGCTTCTAAAATGGCCCCCCTCTTTACGGCTCTGGCGGCGGAGGGCGGCGCCCTGGAGACCACGGGCATGGAAATCACCGCCTTTACGGATGGGGGAAATCAGATGAGGTTTCTGGTTTACGAGCTCTTCCAGGGGAAAATCTGGTCCCTCTTCGCCCTGGCCCTGCTGCTGATTTCCCTGTTTTTCACCTGGAAGCGGTATAAGCGAACCGCCGGGGAGCTTCAAACCGGGTAGCCTTTTCTGCTAGAGTAGGGGGAACACCCTTAAAGAGGAAGGATAAGAGAGATGAAAGTATTGATGATCAACGGCAGCCCCCACGACAAAGGCTGCACCTACACGGCCCTGCGGGAAGTCGCCGGCGTACTGGAGGGGAAGGGGATCGAGACGGAGCTCTTCTCCCTGGGCAAAAAATCGATACAGGGCTGCGTGGACTGCGGGTTTTGCCGGGAGAACAAAAAATGCGTCTTCAATGACCATGTGAACGAGCTGGCCGCGCGGCTGGGGGAATTTGACGGATTCCTCTTCGGGTCCCCCGTTTATTACGGTGGGGCGAGCGGTCAGATCACGTCCTTCCTCAACCGTCTCTTCTTCTCCTCCGGGAATCTCATGAGGGGCAAGCCGGGGGCCGCCGTCGTCTCCTGCCGCCGGGGCGGAGCGGCCTCTGCCTTTGACCAGCTGAACAAGTACTTCACCATCAGCGGTATGCCCGTGGTCCCCTCCCAGTACTGGAACCAGGTGCACGGCTTCACCCCCGATGAGGTGAGGAAGGACCTGGAGGGTCTCCAGACCATGCGCACCCTGGGGGAGAACATGGCCTGGCTGCTCGGATCCCTTGACGCGGGCAGGGCCGCCGGCGTTCCCGGGCCGGTCTACGAGAAGAGGGTCATG
>QKAI01000066.1 GCA_003246505.1 Spirochaetaceae bacterium
ATTGTATGGCGCGGTTCAGGAAGGGGAATTTCGGATCCAGACTCAGATTATTGAAATTCCCCTCCCCCTCCTGGGTGAACAGGTTCGGATCGAATCCGGGATAGGAGGCCATGGCCAGGATCTCCCCGGTGGAAGGCTTGAGCACGATCGCCGAGCCGAGGCGGGGTCCGATAGCCTTCTCCGCCAGTTCCTGTATGTCCCGGTCCAGGGTCAGCACCAGATCATAGCCGTTTACGGGAGGGGTAATGGCCGATTCCTGTTCGAGATTTCGGCCCTGCACATCAACGGTATGGTATTTCAGACCGTCTTCCCCCCTCAGATAATCGTCGTAGGTCTTTTCGATCCCGCTCTTGCCCAGTATGGAGTTGTTGGTGTATCCCTTGTTGTAGAGTATCTGAAGCTCTTCATAATTGATCTTGCCCACATATCCCAGGACGTGGGACATGATGCCCTCCGTATTGTAATAGCGGTGGGGGCGGCTCTCCCAGGTTATCCCCGGGTAGAGTTCCTTATTCTCCGCGATAGGGGTTATTTCGGAAAGGTCCAGTCCGGTGAAGAGTTCGATGGGGGAATAGACGCTTCGCCAGTTGAGGGGGATCTTATCATATATCTCATCCATATTCTGGATCGGATAGGAGAGAACTTCCATAACCCGGTCGATGACTTCCTGGGGGGTCAGGGAATCCAGTTCCCCGGGGATCAGGAACAGGGAGAAGGAATCCACATTGGTTGCCAGGGGGACGTCCCGATTCCGATCGTAGATCTTACCCCGCTGGGAGGGCATGATCGTCATCCGCCGGGACACCTCCCGGGAACGGTTCAGATAGATGAAGCCGTTGACGACCTGAAGACTGAATAATTTGGCGATAAGGACAAAAAAAACGGCAATGATGAATATGCCCATAGTCCAGATGCGGTATTTATTCTCCTTGCCCAGATTGTCCGATCTGCCGAATGCCATTAGAGCCCCACTCGCTTCTTATGGGAGACCTCGTAGATTTTATTGGCAATGGTGAAAAACAGGGGCACCAGGAGTATCGTGTAGATAAACTCGAAAAGGAAATTCTGCCCCAGCAGGGAAAAGGATGTGGTTTCAATGGTAAAAACGGCGATCAGCAGGGAGGAGAGTATATACTTTACCGTAATGGCCAGGGTAATGAAAAGGGTCTGCGTCAGAAGGGATTCGGTGGAAACGTTCCGGTTGGGAAGACCGGCGAAGAATCCGATGACCGCATAAACCAGCCCATGGAACCCGAGGGGGGCCAGACTCAGAAAGTCAACAAGGAGGCCCGCCGAGAATCCCAGGATTTCCCCTTTTCGGCTCCCCTCCTTCAGGGATACGAACAGGATGAATATCAATACCATATCCGGAATGACCCCATATACGGCGATATAGTGCATGAAGGTTGACTGGAGGAGAACCAGAGCAGAAGCGATAAGCACATTGACGATAAGTGATTTAATCATTCCTATCCTCTGTCAACACGAAGACATACTCTATCTTGCTGATATCGATGATGGGGGTAAGGGTCAGATCCATGGAGGTATCGTACTCTTCAAAGGATATGTCATCCACACGGCCGATGAAAAGGCCGGGGGGATAGAGGGATTTCATTCCCGAGGTAAGGACGAGATCTCCCCGGGCGATTTCCCCCAGGGCTTTCTTGTTCACATATTTCATGCTCAGGCTGTTCACATTCTGAAGGCCGCTTACCAGACCCTCGTTCCTGCTCTTCTGCATACGGGCCGCGACGAAGCACTGGCTGTTGGTAATGGGAATGACGATGGAGGAGTTGATACCCGTTTCCTCCACCTTCCCAACCAGGCCGAAGAGACCGTTGTCGTAGGCTACCACGGCCATATCCTGCCTTATCCCGTCCTTTGTTCCCTTGTTAATGACGAAGGAGGCGAAAAAATTATCCGGTTCCTTTCCGATGATCTTCGCGGAAATATTGCGGTAGCTTATCTCCCGGGAAAAATCCAGCTGCTCCTTGAGGAGCAGATTCTCGCCACGGAGACTTTCCAGCTCCCGTTCCACGCCGGCATAATTCTCAAGCAGGAGCAGTGCCTGTTCATAATTTTTTTTCAACTCCTTCAGCTCCCCTATGGAATTGAAGGTATCCACGAAAAGGGAAAGAGTATTGTGGGTCACACCTTGAAAGAAGGAGAGGAAAGTCAATCCATAGCTCTTTGGCCTCTCCACACTCGTCCTCTCGGAAAATCCGAGGAGTATGAGTGATGTGACGACCAGCAAAGCCAGGATCAAACCCTTTCCGTCCCCCCTGCTTCCCCTCTGATATGCGGACATCATTAATAGTTATTCAGGCTGTCGTAAATGGCACTCTGCGATTCGTTTCTCTTGGAATATTCGTAGTACATCCCCGTTCCCAGGGCAACACAGAGGAGGGGGTTTTCCGCCAGTATGACGGGTACTCCCGTTTCCTTGGAAAGCAGCATGGGCAATCCCTTGAGCTTCGATCCGCCGCCGGTCATGACGATTCCCCTCTCCACGATATCCGCCGCCAGCTCGGGCGGGGTCTGGCCGAGGGTTTTCTTGACCTCCTCCACGACCGCATTGATCGGCTCCTGGAGCGCTTCCCTCACCTCAACGGAATCTATCTCGAGCCTTCTCGGCAGGCCGGTGATGGCGTCGGTCCCCTTTATCTCCATCTTTTCGATCTTCTTGTCCGGAGCGGCGTTTCCGATTTTAATCTTGAGCTGCTCCGCCGTCTGATCGCCGATGATGAGGTTATGCACGCTTCTGACATGCTTGATAACAGCCTGATCAAAGGAGTCTCCCGCCAGGCGGATGGCATTGGTTACGACCATCCCTCCCAGGGAGATGACGGAGATCTCCGTCGTCCCCCCCCCTATGTCGCAGATCATGTGGCCCGCCGGCTCGAAGATGGGGATATCCGCCCCGATGGCGGCGGCCAGGGACTCCTCGATGATTTTAACATCACGGGCGCCCGCTTTAAAGGCGCTCTCCTCAACGGCGCGCCTTTCCACTTCCGTAATGCAGGAAGGAACCCCGATAACCATGCGGGGCTTGACAATCCAGCGGCGGGGGATGACCTTGCTGATAAAATAGCGCAGCATCTTCTCCGTGGTGTCCAGATCGGCGATGACCCCGTCACGGAGAGGCCTGATGGCGATGATATTGCCCGGAGTTTTCCAGAGCATCTTCTTCGCTTCCTGTCCCACAGCCACGACTTTGCGGGTCCCCCTCTCCACGGCAACGACAGAGGGTTCACTACACACGATACCTTCCCCTCTCACATAAACCAGCGTATTACAGGTTCCGAGATCAATTCCTATGTCCGTTGAAATACCGCTAAATAACCTTTTCCTTGCCATGAATCCTCCGCGAAGGCTGCTAACTAATTATATAATCTCAGGAGAGCTTCCCGATAGTTGGGGTCAATCCGTTCCGTCCGATGCCATTCAAGACGGGCGGATTTGGTATCCCCCATATTGAAATACACTTCCCCCAGCATAAAATGGACATCGGCATTATTATAGTCAATATCAAGATATTGGGAAAGAACTTTTTGAGATTCCGTCCAATTTTTTATGTTATAGTAGAGCTCTCCTAGCTTGAGGAGAGCCTCCAGCCTTAAGGGCTCGTTTCGGGAAATTTCCACCGCCCGGACCAGATAGTCCCGGGAAATATCGTAGTGGCCCATATCAAAGGCGTCCTCTCCCATGCGGAGGAATAGGGAAGCGGTGGGAGTCTTTTCGGCAATCCTCCCCAGATAGTCCAGGCTCCGTTCAAAATCGCCCAAACGGGAGTAGGCTATGGCAAGATATTCATCCAGGTCTTCGTTCCCGTAGCCCAGATCCTGGGACTTCTTCAGATACTCTAGGGCCAGATCGGAATAGAAAGCCCCCAGCTGAACATAGCATTTTCCCAGCAGGTAATAGGTTTCCCTAAGATAAACGGGGGATGTTTCCGCCATGTGGAGGCGTAGAAGGCGCAGACATTTCTGGAGGTAATCGAGCTTGTCCTCGAGTGATACCATGGAGATGGCCATGTAGAAGGAGGAGGCCCCCCCGAAGAAAAGGGCTTCCCCGTCAAAGGGATCCCTGTCAAGGCGCAATTCGCATTGGTAGATTAATTCGGAATAGTTCCTATCCGTCCAGAGCTGAACCAGGGACTGGACCGGCTGTTTGCGGCTGAGGCTTTTTTTAAAGGAAGAAAATCCGCGGATTCCCCCGAAAAGCACAAGCCCCACGACCAGGATGAACACCAGCAGGGGGAGAACGTTAAATGTGGTACGTCTCGTTATCAATCGGGGCATATTTATTAAAAAAAAGACAGGCTGTAAGCCGGGTTCTGTCTTGGACCGCCATCTATCTGGATTAATCCTTACGGAAAAACTCCAGCAGTCTACCCGCAGAGTTAAGGCCGGGACGACCCTCTGCTGCTTGACTTTGCTCCCGGTGAGGTTTACCATGCGGACCGCATTGCTGCCGTCCCGGTGGGCTCTTACCCCGCCTTTTCACCCTTACTCCGGCAAAGCCGGAGCGGTTTATTTTCTGCGGCACTTTCTGTCAGCACCAGGTGCTGCCCGGGCGTTACCCGGCACCGTTCCCTAGGGAGCCCGGACTTTCCTCCCGGCCGAGGCCGGGCGGCAGTCTGCCTGTCTATTATTACTTAATCCAGATCGATCCCGAGATCTTCGGCAAGGTCGGAAAGACCACCCACATTCTCCTGATCGTTCATTTCCATATCCCCGCCCGGCTCATAGACCATTTCCCCTTCCTCATAGAAAAGGATACGGCTGCAGTAGGGGCAGAAGAGAACATCCTTCTCGGTCCTCACGTCATTCACAAACTGGGCGGGAAGGATCATATTACAACCGGTACAGACGCCCCCTTTGACGGGGACCAGACCAAGGCCGGCCTTATTGCTGATAATTCTTTCGAATTTAAAAACGATTTCCGAGTCAATGTCGGGAACGATGGCGCTCTCTTCCTCTTCGACGAGGCGCTTGAGCTCCTTCTCCCTTTCGGAGGTTTCCTCTTCCACCCGGACCTGCTCTTCATTGAGCTCCGCCTCCTGGAGCTGAATGAGTTTCTCCTCACGCTCCATGGACTCCTTCAGCTCGGCCAGAACAACTTCCTCCCTCTGGATATCCTTTCTGAGGGACTGTTCCTTTTCCGCGGCGTCCCGGATTTCCGTATCCAGTGCCTCATACTCCCTCTGGGTGGTGATGCTGTCCATCTTCTTCTCCGAATCTTCCCGGAGAAGCTCCGCTTCGGTCATAAGATGACGGAGATGCTTGATCCTCTCCTGACCCGCTTCGTAGGTATCGTTCTTTTCAAGATAGGACGATTTCAGACGCTTAAGCATTTCCGTTTTCGTGGAAAGGGCTCTGGGAATCTCTTCAATCTCTTTCTTGATGTCAAATTTCCTTGAAAGTACTGTCTGCAGCTGCTGCAGCTTCTCAAAAATTTCCTGCATATTACTCCGTCCTGTTTAATTTTCCAAATAATCTTTGAGGCGGCGGCTCCGCTTGGGATGCCGCAGCCGTCTCAATGCCTTTGCTTCGATCTGCCTGATACGCTCTCTGGTAACATTAAAATAAAGCCCCACCTCTTCCAGAGTCAGGGAGTATCCGTCCTCCAGCCCGAACCGCATCTTCAGAACTTCCTGCTCCCGGGGAGGCAGCGTGGCCAGCACATCCTGGAGCTGTTCCTGAAGAATTTTGAAGGCGGTCTGATTGGCGGGATTCTCCACGTCCTTGTCTTCGATAAAGTCCCCGAGCAGGGAGTCTTCCTCCTCTCCGATAGGGGTTTCCAGAGAGATGGGCTCCCTGGCGACATTCTTAACCGACTTGACACGGGATACGGTCCAACCCAGCTTCTCGGCGATCTCCTCGTCGGTGGGCTCCCGTCCCATCACCTGCATCAGCTGGCGGGACTCCCGTACGACCTTGTTGATCTGTTCGATCATATGAACGGGGACGCGGATAGTCCTGGCCTGATCGGAAATGGACCGGGTTATGGCCTGGCGTATCCACCAGGTGGCGTAGGTGGAAAACTTATAACCTTTCCGGTATTCAAACTTCTCAACCGCCTTGATAAGACCGATATTCCCTTCCTGGACCAGGTCAAAGAAGTGTAGCCCCCGGTTCGTATATTTCTTGGCAATGCTGACGACGAGGCGGAGGTTCGCCTTAATCAGACGGTCCTTGGCATTCTTCATCATGATTCTGCCGTGGCTTATCTCGTCGGCCATGGAGAGAATCCTGTCAATGCTGTTCTCAAAGGTCAGTTCCAGTTCGTGGAGCTTTTTTTCCATGACCTGAACTTCCCGGATCTTCTCTTTGATCTCATCGGCGGTCAGACCGATCCGGTCCTCCAGCTCCTGCCGTTCATCCTTGACCGCAAGCCCCCTTCCGAGGGCCCTGAGCTCCCGCATATTCCTTACGCCCAGCTTCCTTTCTATATGAAACTGCTTGCTCTGGAAGGCTTTGATCTTTTCCACGGCCCCGATGAACTTCTCGGAGAAGCGGAGGATTTCCTCCTGGTGGATATCTATGACTTCGATCTGCTCAAGAAGTCCTTCCCGCTTTTTCTCCAGCTTGTCATCGGTGATGACGTCCCCGTCGGTGGCGGCGATCTTCTCTTTCATCTCTATATAGATCTTAAGCTGGGGATAGATAGCCTTGAGGGGTTCCCGGTAGAACTGATTCAGCCTCCTCTTCTCCGCCAGAAAATCGGATATTTCCTTTTTGGAGAAGTTCATCTCCCCCGGGTCTTTCCGGGAGAAGGCTTTCTGGGCCAGGGAGTAAAATTCGGGTATGATCATTCCCGAGGTACGGAGGATATTCTTGATGATATTCTCACCCTCCTCCATCTGCTGGGAGAGCTCCACCTCCTGCTCCGCGCTCAGAAGATTTTCCTTTCCGATCTCCCTCAGATAGAGCCGGATGGGATCGTCAATCAGAGCCTCCTTGTCGGAATAGACAAGCTTCCCAGAGTCATCCCCCTCATCCTCTTCCTCTTCCTCTTCGTCCTCCTCATCATCGTCGGAGGACATCTCGTCCAGATCGAGCTCATCCTCATCGATGATGTCATCCTCGTCGACATCGACGGAAATCTCGCTCTCATCATCGTCGCCGCCGCTCCCGCCCATACCGGCTTCGGCCACCACGGGAAGATCGTCATCCATATCGTCAAGGTCGTCATCCAGATCCTCTTCCAACTCATCTTTGGAAGAATCCTCATCCAGATCCACCTCTTCCGGTATGGCGTCAAACACATCGGCCCCGTCGACGATCGTGACCCCCTTGTCCTCCAGAAGGGAGAGTATATCTTCAATTTTATCGGAATTAACTATCTCTTCGGGCAGCCAGTCATTCACCTCTTCATAGGTCAGTTTCCTTTTCTGCTCCGCATATTTTAATAATTTTTCTATCTCAGGGTCGGACAGCAATTCTTCACTCATTCCTACAACACCTTAATTCTCTGTATTTCCCGGTCAATGCGCATTTTTTCACTTAGAAGC
>QKAI01000128.1 GCA_003246505.1 Spirochaetaceae bacterium
GCACTCGTCAAGGGAGAGTTCCCCTAAAAAGTGCTTGAGAAAAAGAAAAAGCTGATCCTCAATATTCCGGAGGAAATTATTCGTGGTCAGAACCAGGGGGCTTTCCTTGTCAATTGCTTCTTTCACCCTCTTCCTGATTTCACGCTGGGTCATTATGTTTCCTCTCTCCCCCTATTCTAAATGAGGGGGGGTGGGAAATAACAGGGCCCTTTTTTAATTTTTTTCTTTTTTTTACATGAATTGAATAAAAGAAACTTCCATCCTATAATATTTTCATCCCCCCGTAATAGCCGAGGAACATCCATGATTACCATAAGACCCTTCGAAATGGCCGTCCATATCAACTCCTATCAGACCGACTCCCGGGCCCGGCTGAGCCTGACCTGCCTCTTCCAGCTCTTTCAGGAGGTGGCCTATCGTCATGCGGAGGCCATGGGATGGGGATGGCACGCCCTCATGGAGAAAAACCAGTTCTGGGCTCTCACCCGGGTCGCCCTGGAGGCGGAGAGAATGCCCCTCTGGAACGAAGACCTCATCATCCGGACGGCTCCCGGAAAGGGGGAGGGGATCATCGCGCCCCGGGATCTGCTTCTTATAGACGGGGAGGGAAAGGTGTGCGTGAAGTGCACCACCTACTGGATCATCATGGATATTACCAACCGCAAGCCCATCCTGCCGGAAAATTTCTTCGAAGGCTTCGTCCTGGATGAGTCCTGCGCCCTCTGCGGGCTGCCCTTTAAGAAGATAAGGGGGGAGTTTGACGGGGAGCCTGTCCATGGCCGTTCGGTGTTCTATTCCGCCCTGGATATGAATCACCACGTGAATAACAGCGTCTATATCAACTATCTCCTGGACGCTCTGAGCCGTGAGGAACTGCAGGATAACCGGATATCCTCCTTCCAGATTGTCTTCCAGCAGGAAGCCGTTCTGGGGGACAGGCTGAATATCTACCGGGGAAAGGACTCCTCCGGGGCGATCCTCCTCAAGGCGGCGGCGGGGGACACCGACGTTGTTACCGCCCGGCTCCTCCTGGAGCCCTACCGGGAGTAGGCCTGGGTGTAGTCAATCCGCCCTTCCCCATAGGCCCGGTTGATCAGATCCCAGTCGTTTCTCCTTTCAAAGAAGAGGGCGCAGTAGTTCCGCTGGATCCTGGTCCCTTCGAAAAGGTAGCGTGAGAGACTCTCCACCCCCTCCGGATTCGTCATCCGGCCCAGGTAAAAATCCACCGCCCGGGTCACGGGAAGATCGCCCCCGTCCAGAATCTCCATGATCCAGTCCGCGTCCTCCGCCCCGCCCCGCAGGGCGGCGTCCCTGATGTTGTTGAAAAGAGGCACGTAGTTCACAGGGGAATCTTCCCCAGAAGCCGGATCAGCTCCCGTTTCTCCGAGTCGGTAAAGGGGGCGCTCAGGGCGAGGAGCCTTTCGTTGTACTCTGGAACGATCCGGTTCAGAAGCGCTTCCCCCCTTCCGGTAAGGGCCAACTGCTTCCTCCGGCGGTCAAGATAATTCCGATTGACCGAAATGAGCCCGTCCTCCTCCAGCTTGTCGATCATGCGGGTAATGCCGGGACGGCTCTTCCCGGTGATCGCCGCGATCTCGTGGGGGCTGACAAAGCCTTCCTCCGTTTCCGTAATCGCCAGAAGCAGGGAGAGCCGGGCCTGGGACATGCCCAAGGGACGGAGATAGGACTCCAGATCATTCAGCAGTCCCATACCGCTCTGCAGGACCTGAAAAAGGGCGGCAAAGGTCAGGTCATCGATTTTTTCCACGGGGATATCTCCTTTAATAGTTAACATGTTAATTATAATTCCTGTTTTTTGTCAATAACTCCCCAACCCCCTTGATTAATGTTTCTTATAATGCCATTAATAGATCATAAAAGAAACAATAGGGAATAATAGGGAATATAAGTATGAAAAAGGAACTATTTACGGTGGAGGAAACGGCGGAGATTCTGAATCTTCATGAAAAGACGGTACAGCGTTTCCTGAGGGAGGGGCGTCTGAGGGGGCGCAAAATCGGCCGTGCCTGGATGATTTCCGCGGAGGATCTGAAGGATTACGCCCACGGGGAACTCCGGGGGGAGGATCAGCCCCCTCCGGTCCGGCGGGAAAAGCGGGACATGACCGTATCGGCGGTGGTGGAGTTCTACGAACGGGAGCCGGGGGAAGCCTCGCGCTACTCCAACAGCCTTATCGCCATGCTTAACGTGAAGGACCCCTCCTGGGGGCAGTCTCGCTTCGATTTCCTCTACCACGACGGGGAGGGCAAGGCCCGGTTCATTCTATACGGAACCCCCCGGTTCATAGGGGAAATTATGAAATTCATGGAAATCATACAGGAGCAGGAGTAATGGAATACAGTATCAGACAGAGCGGGGGACGGGATATCGCGATCCTCCATCGGATCGGGGAGCCCCTGGAAACGGCGGGGGATTTTCTGGACCTCATGGGCAGTCTGCCCGCCCGGGGGGCGGTACTCACCGAGGACATGGTGGGGGAGGGGTTCTTCGACCTCTCCACACGCAAAGCGGGGG
Source organism: Spirochaetaceae bacterium (assembly GCA_003246505.1). GTDB lineage: Bacteria > Spirochaetota > Spirochaetia > DSM-2461 > DSM-2461 > SZUA-368. The sequence goes on from QKAI01000128.1 coordinate 2,536, forward strand.
AGGTCTTTCAAAAGGCGGCGAATTACAACTTCCGCCTGGCCTTCGTGGGGGACTTCGCCCGCTACGGAAGCAAAAGCCTTAACGATTTCATCCGGGAGAGCAACCGGACCGGACATATCCTCTTCGGGGAGACCCTGGAGACGGTGCTGGCCCTCTGGGCCTAGGAGGAGAAGATGGTATACAAGACAGAAGAGGGCCGGAGCATCATAGCCGGCAAAATAGATGAGATAGGGAGGACCCTTCCCTTTTCCGGGGAGTCCCGTTTCCTGGAGTCGGAGCGCTTCGGCCGCACCCACTGCTTCGTCACCGGGGAGGAGTCCCTTCCCCCCCTGGTCCTGCTCCACGGCACGTCGGCGAACTATCTCTCCTGGGTCGGCTATATGGCCGAGTGGCGGGATTCCTACCGGATCTACGCCCTTGACCTGCCCGGCCAGCCCGGTCTGAGCAGCCCGGAACGTCCCCCCCTGGCGGATATGTCCGACTGGCTGGAGGAGTCGGTCAGGGCTCTGGGACTCGGCCGCTTCTACCTCTGCGGCATGTCCCTGGGGGGATGGGCGGCCCTGCGCTTCGCCCTGGATCACGGGGAGACCGTCGCCGCCCTGGCCCTGATAGCCCCCAGCGGCCTGGCCGCTCCCCGGATCTCATTTTTCCTGCGCATCCTCCCCCTTCTCTTTATGGGAGAGTCCGGAGCCCGGCGCATCAACCGCATCGTCTACGGGCCCCTCGCTCCCGGGGCTGAGGATGAGGCGTTCGGCCTTCTGGTGGGAACCCACTTCGTCCCCCTGACGGAGAACATCCCCCTCTTCTCTCCCCGGGAGCTGGAGAGCATCCCCTTTCCCCTCTACTATGCGGGGGGAGAGAAGGACGCCCTCCTGAACACGAAGGCTTCCGCGGCCTTTCTGAAGGCCCATGCCAAGGGAGCGGCGGTTAACGTTCTGCCCGGAGCGGGCCATGTGATCCTGGACCGGGCCGAGGGGATTGGGAAATTTTTCGCCGGGACGGCCCCTAGCCCAGGGGAATGAAGTAGAGCAGGGCCAGGGTCATGAGGACCGTGACGATCATGTTGTTGTAGAACCAGGAAATCCCCGCCGCGATGAGGAGCCCCAGGGGGGAGATCCACCAGGGGCCGTCAATGGCGGTGAGGCCGCCGGGGATGATTAGGGCCCCCAGGGCGGCGTAGGGAAGCCAGGCCAGCCATTTCTTGAGGGCCGGGGGGATCTTCTCCTCGTCCAGGGCCAGGAAAGGGAAGAGGCGGGGCAGATAGGTGACGGCCATCATGGCCAGCACGATCAGGTAGATGTTCACGGGGCGCCCCTTTCCCGGCGCTGTTCCAGGAAGTAGCCCGCCGTGCATCCCAGGATGATGGCGGCGATCATGTTCCACCCCGAACTCATCCACCCCAGGAAGGAGAGGAACCAGTTGATGCCCCCGGAAAGGAGTATCACCGGCAGGAGGGAGAACCTCCTTTTCACCTCCGGGGTCAGGATGGCCACGAAGAGAAGATAGAGGAGCAGGCCCATGATGTTCTGGAGCTTGGGAGGCAGGAGATTCCCCGCCAGGTATCCCGCGGCCGTGCCACCCACCCATCCGGCGTAGGAGGTGGTGTTCAGGGCGATCATGTAGGGCTCGGTGATGCGGCTCGCCCCGAAGGAGGCCACGGCGAAGGTTTCGTCGGTGACCCCGAAGGCGGCCACGGGGAGAAGAAAGCTCTTTTTTTCCAGGCGGACCGCCAGGGAGGCGCTCATGAGCAGGTGCCGGAAATTGACCAGGAAGGTGGTGATAACGATCTCCGCGAAACCCGCCCCGGAAGCCAGGAGCGAAAGGAGGATGAACTGGGAGGCTCCGGCGAAGACGATGAGGGAGACGGAGAGGGTCTCCATGAAGAGTAAACCCGTATTTTTTCCCAGGAGCCCGAAGGCCACGGCGGTGGTGAAGTATCCCACCAGTACGGGGAACCCGTCCTTAATCCCTTTGCTGACCATAGGGCCCAGTATAGAGGGAAAAAATCAAGCTTGACAAGTGGGAGCTTATGGGCCACTCTTTATCGGAGGAGACAACAATGAACGTAGGCCAAAGGATTAAAGCACTCCGGGAGGAACGGAAAATCTCCCTGGACGATCTGTCCGAAAGGACCGGTCTCAAGGAGAAGGACATCAGCCGGATCGAGGAGGGGGCCCTCATCCCCGGTCTGGCACCCCTGGTGAAGATCTCCCGCGTCATGGGCCTGAGGCTGGGAACTTTTCTTGACGACTGCGAGAATATCGGCCCCGTTGTCACCCGGGCCGGCTCCCGGACGGTGGCCACCCGCTTTTCCGGGCGGGACCGGGCGGAGGAGGCGGATCTGACCTTCCGCTCCCTGGCCCACAACAAGGCGGGCCGCCATATGGAACCCTTCATGATTGATATAGAGCCCGCTTCCTCACGGCACGTCAAACTCTCCTCCCACGAGGGTGAGGAATTCCTCTTCGTCATGGGGGGGAAGGTGGAAGTCCAGTACGGAAAGGACACCACGGTCCTCGAGGAGGGGGATTCGATTTACTACGATTCCGCCGTGCCCCATCACGTCCACTCCGCCGGCGGGGAGGGCGCGAAGATTCTGGCCGTGGTCTACACCCCCTTCTGAGGCGGCTTCCATGGGCAGAATGATAGAGAAAACCATAGACCGCGTCCTGCGGGATCTGGCCGAATCCACCCCGGACAGGGAGTTCATCGTCTACTCCGACCGGGGCCTGCGCTGGACCTACGGGGAGTTCGACAAGCGGGTTAATGACCTGGCCAAGGGGCTTCTGGCCATCGGCCTAGGCAAGGGGGACCATGTGGGGATCTGGGCGACCAACGTCCCCGACTGGCTGACCTTCTTTTTCGCCACCTCCCGCATCGGTTCCGTTCTGGTGACGGTGAATACGAACTACAAGCTCCACGAGCTGGAGTACCTCATCGGACAGTCGGACATCAAGGCCCTGGCCATCATAGACGGCTGGCGCGATTCGGACTACGTGAAAATGGTGCAGGAACTGGTCCCCGAGCTGAACCTGAGCGAGCGGGGGCGCCTGACCAGCGAGCGCTTCCCCTACCTGGAGCATGTGATCTTCCTGGGGGCGAAAAAGCACCGGGGCATGTACAACACCCAGGAGCTCATGCTCATGGGGTCCTATCAGGAGGACGACGAGGTCAACGCCCTGAGCAAGATGCTGGACTGCCATGACGTGATCAACATGCAGTATACCTCGGGGACCACCGGTTTCCCCAAGGGGGTGCAGCTCACCCATTACAACATCCTGAACAACGGCTACAATATCGGGGAGTGCCAGAAATTCACCGACCGGGAGATCCTCTGCCTGGCCCCGCCCCTCTTCCACTGCTTCGGCATCGTGCTGGGGGTCATGGCCGTTCTGACCCACGGGGCCGCGGTGGTGCCCATCGAGACCTTCGATCCCCTGGTGGTGATGGCCTCGGTACAGAAGGAGAGGTGCACCGCCCTCTACGGGGTGCCCACCATGTTCATCGCCGAACTGAACCATCCCATGTTCGACCTCTTCGACCTCTCCTCCCTGCGCACGGGCATCATGGCGGGCTCCCTCTGCCCCATGGAGACCATGAAGCAGGTTATCGAAAGGATGAATATGCGGGAGATCACCATCGCCTACGGACTGACCGAAGCCTCTCCCGTCATGACCCAGACCCGCACCGACGATCCCCTGGAGAAGCGGGTGTCCACGGTGGGCCCCGCCCTTCCCGGCATCGAAGTCAGGGTCCTGGATCCGGAGACGGGAAAGGAGTGCCCCCCGGAGGTGCAGGGGGAACTCTGCTGCCGGGGCTACAACGTGATGAAGGGCTACTACAAAATGCCCGAAGCCACGGCGGAGTGCATAGACGGGGAGGGCTGGCTCCATTCGGGGGACCTGGGCATTATGGACGAGGACCGGTTCTTCCGGGTCACCGGGCGGATCAAGGACATGATCATACGGGGAGGGGAGAACATCTATCCCCGGGAGATCGAGGAATTTCTCCGACCCTTCGAGGAGATCCAGGACGTGCAGGTGGCCGGCGTGCCCGACGGGAAGTACGGAGAACAGGTGGGCGCCTTCATCATTCTCAAGCAGGGCAGGACCCTGACCGGGGAGGAGATCCAGGACCGCTGCCGGGGGGAGATCTCCCGGCACAAGATCCCCCGATATGTCTTCTTCGTGGACTCCTACCCCATGACGGGGAGCGGCAAAATCCAGAAGTATAAGATGGGCGAGATGGCCCTGGAGCTTCTGAAGGAGCGTGGGGCGGTTTGAGATCCCTATCTGCGGGGAGGCTCTCCTTAGCGGTCCTCCTATTTTCTCTTCTCCTCCCTCCCCTTGCGGCGGACAGCGAATACATCCTGACCGGGCCCCTCTACGGCAGGAATTACTATCTCCCCCACCTGCCCGTCTACAGTTTTCCCGGATTCTCTCCCCGCTCGGGGGAAAGGGGTGACCGGTACCTCTCCCTGTCCTTTACGGGGATTAATGAATTCGTGGCCTACGATGAGGAAACCCTGGCCCTGGACTATGAAAGCTCCGTCCTGGAGGGAAGCTACGCCTGGCGTCCCGCGGACAGGCTGATTCTCCGGGCGGACATCCGGCTCATCTCCTACTACGGGGGATTCATGGATCCCCTGATCGAAGGGTTTCACTCCCTCTTCGGCTTTCCCAACGCCGGACGGGAGCTCTTTGACCGCAACCGGCTGTTCATCGATCTGGATAACCTCTCCGGCCGGGATCTGTATCTGGATTCTCCCCTTATCGCCCCGGGGGACACGGATCTCTCCGGCGTCTGGACCTTTCGGGAGTCGGCGGATTTCTCCTTCGCCCTGGCCGGAGCCCTCAAACTGCCCACCGGATCCCCGGACTGGCTGACCGGTTCCGGGTACGCCGATCTGGGCGTCCAGATTCTGGGGGAGTGGCGCTTCCATCCCCGGTGGTCCCTCCACGGCCAGGAGGGTATCGTT
>QKAI01000474.1 GCA_003246505.1 Spirochaetaceae bacterium
GATACCCCCACTCCCCTCGGCTTTCGCATTCGGGAGGATGAATACCTGATCGTGGAAGGGGGACGTATCAGGGAGTTCCGGAAGGATCCCCCCCGGGACGTGGCGGGAACGGATTATAGGGACTATACCGGAAAAATCATCATCCCCCCCTTCTGCGACATGCATCTCCACGGCCCCCAGTTCCTGCAGCGGGGCCTGGGCATGGAGAGGGAGCTCATCGGCTGGCTTAACGACTATACCTTCCCCCGGGAAGCCCGATTCTCCGATCCCGAATACGCCCGTCGGGCCTACGAGCCCTTTGTGGACGCCCTTTCCCGTTCGGGCACCCTCCGGTCCTGTATCTTCGGGACCCTTCACCGGGAGGGAACTCTTATCCTGGCGGAATTGCTGGAGGAGAGGGGACTGCAGGCCTTCGTGGGGAAGGTGAATATGGACAGCAACTCCCCCGATTATCTGAGGGAGGAGGGACATGTCTCCCTTGAAGAGACTAAGCGCTTTATTGATGATATGGCCCGGTATGAAAATGTCCGTCCCATCATCACCCCCCGATTCGTTCCCAGCTGTTCCGGAGAGCTCCTCCGCGGACTGGGGGATCTGGCGGAGGAACGGGATCTTCCCGTCCAGTCCCACCTATGCGAGACGGAGAGGGAGATCGCCTGGGTGAGGGAGCTTTTCCCCGATCACAGGGGCTACACCCATGTCTATGAGGAGGCGGGTCTGCTCCGGCGTGGGAAAAGCTTCATGGCCCACGGCATCTACCTGGAAGAGGACGACCTGGACAGGATAGGCCGGACCGGAACCGTGCTGGTCCACTGTCCCGATTCCAATCTGAACCTGGCCAGCGGCATCATGGATGTGACTGGGCTCCTGGACCGGGGGATTCCGGTCATTCTGGGATCCGACGTGGGCGGCGGCCATGAACTGGCCATGAACCGGGTTATCGTCAGCGCCCTCCAGTCCTCTAAAATCCGTGTGAAGCTCACCGGTGAGGGAAGGGCTCTCACCCATGAGGAGGCCTTTCATATGGCCACCATGGGGGGAGGCTTCCTCTGGGAAGACCGGGGCTGTTTCAAGGAGGGACATTTCTTTGACGCCCTGGTCATCGGGGACGATCTGCCCTTCGGCGGTGATATGCCCCCCCTCGATAAGCTTTACCGCTATCTCTATACCGGGGAGGATCGTCATATACACGCCTTTTACGGGGAAGGAAGGATTCTCTAGTCCAGGGCCTTGGACTCCTCCGGCAGGGCCAGGGGGGCGTTTTTCAGAAGTTTTTCCATCCTGTCCGGATTGGAGAGGGCCCGGAGCAGTTCCTTCTGGGATTTCTGGAGAATCTCCCAGTCCTCCTCGCTCAGCTCGATGGGCTCGAAGTCCGGGGAATTCATGAAGTGGTTCAGCTGGGACTGGAGGCCGTTGAAGAATTTGCTCTCCACCAGGGAATCGAGCCAGGGGAACTCCTCCTGGGGGGGATTCTCCTCCTGCACGGGGCTCAGGGAGTCCAGCTCCAGATTCAGCTCATTAATGACCTTTTCATCGGAAACCAGCTCCTCTATCCGGCTCTTAAGGCTCTCGATGATGCGGTTTTTCTCTTCCAGCTCCCGCATATGGTCCTGCTCCAGCTGCTCCGAACGCTGCTTGGAATAGCGCATGAAGGAGGCCAGTTCGTCCGCATTGCCCGATAGCCTGTTCAGGATGGAGGAGAGACGGAGCATCCTTTCGTTATTCATGGTGTAGGGATAGCGGACCCGGTGGTCGATCTCCCCCCAGGCCTCCTCGAAGAGGGTGCGGACCTGCACTTCCACCTGGTAGGTTTCCGCCCCCGGGGATGTCAGAAGCTGGTAGTGGACCGACCGGTAGCCGAATTTATGCTCCTGGATGGAACAGTCGTTGTCCCGGTAGTACTGGAGAATCATGTCCGAATCGCCGTAACGCACGTAGGCGGTGGGCTTTTCCGCCTGCTTCCATCCGGATATGATGAACTCATGGATCTCGGTCCAGTCCTCCTTGAAAATGTGGAGGGCCCTGACCCCGATCAGATCGGTGATTTTTTCCCGGTAATTCTTTAGGGTTATGTTCTCCTCCGGATTGTTTTTCATACGCCGGAGGATCTTTTCCAGAAGGTGTTCTTCGTTCTTGATGCGGTAGTTTATGGAGTGGATGGAGGAACAGGTCAGCAGGGCGTTGACGATGGTTTGGCCCGTTATTTCCAGGCGCGCCTTCAGTTTCGTGTAGTCCTCAAGTATGGCTTCCAACTCAGCCCAGTGTCTGTCGGCCAGAATACAGTCTTCCTGATTCTTTAAGTAGTCCCTGTAGAATTTTTCTCTGGTCATTCTATTAATATAACTCCAAAAGCGGCGCGAGGATACAGAAAAAATCGGGTTTTTTCGCCTTATTGAAAAAAAGATGGAGCCCCTGTTTTCTTTGTGAATTCCCTTGTTCTCCCCCTATCCAGGGGCTACAATAGGGCCATGATTGTTGCCATAGAGAAAATTGTGTCCGGAGGAGAGGGCATGGGCCGGATAGACGGGAAGGTGGTCTTCGTGCCCCTCTCCCTTCCCGGCGAAGTGCACCGCGTCCGTCCGGTTCAGGATAAAAAGGGCTTCCTCCGGGCCGAATCGGTGGAAATTCTGGAACAGGGGGAGATGAGATTCCCGCGGCGGGAGCCCTTCTGTCCCCTTTACGGCCTATGCGGAGGCTGCAATCTCCAGCATCTCGCCTATGGGGATCAGCTGGAAGCGAAGCGGGAAATAGCCCTGGACGGTCTTATCCGTCTGGGAGGTTTCTCCGAAAGGGCTGGGAATCCGCCCCCCATATCACTCTCACCGGAAAAGGGGTACCGCAACCGGGCCCAGTTCCACCGGAGGGGAGATAACCTGGGCTTTCTGGGCCGGGGCAGCCATGATCTGGTCCCCCTCAGAACCTGTCCCCTCCTGGCGGGGGGAATCAATCGGTTTCTGGAACACCATAGCCTGGGCGATCTCCCCTCCCGGGATCGGTTTACCCTCTTCGGGATGGAGGAGCAGTGCTGGACCGAAGGGGACGGGAAGGATATCACCCTGACCCTCAGGGAGCGGGAAATCTCCTTTAGGGCGGAGCTCTTTTTCCAGAGCAATCTGACCCTCTTCGAAACCCTGCTGGGGGACGTGCTCGATTGGGGTGGGGAGGGGGAGACCTTTATGGATCTTTACAGCGGGGTGGGGGTTTTCGCCGCTTTTCTCGAGGGGAAATTCGCCCGGGGCGTGGCGGTGGAGTCCTCCCGGGGCGCCCTGGCGTTTGCCCGGAAAAATCTCATAAAAACCGAGTTTTTTGAGGAGCCCGTAGAAAGATGGGCCTCCCGCAACCGGAAGGATGCTCCCGATTTTATTGTGGTCGATCCCCCCCGGACCGGTCTTTCCCGGTCGGCACGGGAAACCCTTTTGAAACTGGGCTCCCCCCGTCTGGCCTACGTCTCCTGCGATCCGGTCACCCAGGCCCGGGACCTGAAGGAGCTCGCCGGGGGAGGGTACCGTCTCGCCGATTACCGTCTCTACGATTTTTATCCCCAGACCGCCCATCTGGAAAGCGTCGCCTTTCTGGAGAGGTCCCTATGATCCCTTCCCCGAGATGGATCCTGATTTCCCTCGTTTTTCTGTATACACTCAATACGGTACAGGGACAGACCTCCGCCCCGGGGCAGGATGCCCGCTGGAAGCGGGCGGTGGGGGGGAAAATCACCTCCTGGCAGGCGGTGGGGCCCGACGGGATTATCTATCTGATAGGGGATGACCGGGCTCTCCATGCCCTTAACCCGCGCAACGGGACCGATCTCTGGCTCTTCCGGCCCGGGGGGCGTCTCTCCAGCTTTCTAGCGGTCAGCCCCGAGGGCACCGTTTTCATACAGAATACCAATAATGAGATTTTCGCCGTCAATCCCGGGGGGGAGGCCCGCTGGAAGTGCGTGGTGGACAGTCCGGTCCGGCAGATGCCCGCCCTGACGCCGGAGGGCACCCTCATCTTCCTCCTGGACAAGGGGCTCATGGCCGCCCTCTCCCGTAAAGGGGAGATCGAGTGGACCGCCGATCTGGGAGGCACCCCCACCGCCTCTCCGGTCATAGATTACCGGGGACAGATCTATGTGGCCCGGGAGGAGGGGGTCCTCTGCTATACCCTGGACGGGAGAAGGAAGTGGGCCCTGGGGCTGACAGGCATCACCCGGCTGGCCGTAGACAGAAGAGGACGCATCTACGGCATTACGGAGAAGGGGCGAATCCTCTCCTTCGACTCCGAGGGAAGCCTTATCCGGGATTCGGGCACCGAGCCGGGGGAGGTGGTGACCCTGGCCCTGAGGGAGGACGATGTGCTCATCCAGACCCGTACCGGAAGCATCTTCCGGGCGGACAGCGGGGGGGCGGAAAGCTATTACCAGGGCCCGGTCCCCCTGACATCGGGCTACCTTTCCCGGGAGGGGAGACTCTGCTTTTTCGACGAAACGAACCGCTTTCTCTCCCTGGACTTTGAAGGGGGTGAGGAGAGGGTGCTCTTCACGGCACCCGCCGTGCCCTCCCTGCCCCTGGTTACGGAAACGGGCCTGATCCTCTTCGGCGCCTCGGACTGGCGATTCTACGCCTATCCGGGGGAGATGCCCGACCGGGGCTGGAGCCAGTACCGGGCCAATCCCCGCCGGGACGGTTCCCTCTACGCGGTGATGAGCCCGGAGGCGAAGGAGGAACTCTACCGGGACGACAGCCGATGGATCTACTATAACTACTTCACCGATACGGACAGCGCCGACGACCAGATGTCCCTGGTGGAGGAGGTCCGCTCCTACGGGGACGACCGGTACCGGCTGGAGGAGGAAATTCCCTTCTGGGACCTGCTCATGATGAAGCTGACCCGGAGCCGGGACGACTCCCTCTACATGGTGGGTGACGAGGGTTACCTGGACAATCCGGTGGTCCGGTCCGAAGCCTACCGCCTTCTGGGTGAGTGGGCGGTCTATCCCGCCCGGAGCTCCATCATCTCCCGTATGAAGCAGGAAAGGGATCCTCTGGTGCTGGCGTCCGCCTGTTACGCCCTGGGGCAGATCGCCTCGGACTGGGACGGCCAATCCGCCGACGCCATAGGCCGGGTGGTGCGGAATCCCGCCTTCCTGCGCAACGAGCGGCTCGCCGAAGAGGCGGGGTTGGCCCTGGAAAAGATCATGGACTACAACGGGGGGGAGGTGGCGGTCCGCTGCTGGGAGTATTACTCCCTGATCCTGGACAGTTCCTCCGTTACCGAGAGGGTGAAGAATCGTCTTCTGGGATTGTAAGCGTATATTCCCCTTCCCCGACAATGATGGCATGGCGGGACCAGAAGTCCACCGAAACTTTCATGTCCTCCATTTCGAGGCGGGGGCTGTGGATTTCCCGGGGTGCCGGATTCCCCGCATAGCAGGTATGAAGCAGGAATGTCTCCCTGTCCTCCCACTCACCCCAGCAGCAAAGGGAGTTCGTAGGCATCTTTTCCGCCCGTATAAGATGGGATGGTATCGTTCTCCCCCGGCGGAATCCCCAGAAATCTCCCTCATCCCTTCCTTCCAGTACCTTGAGGCCGGTAAGTCCGACGGGCACTCCCCAATCCAGAGTTTCGCAGAAAGGTCCTTCTCTGTAGGGCCGGTTGGCCAGAAGTTTCCCGATTCCTGCGAGAATTTCCTCAAGCCCGAAAAAGAAATCCGACCTATGGGCTTCCAGATGGCCCGGATCCATAACCTTTACTTTTATTGGTAAATTCATAATGGACATCATAATAGCATAATTTTTCTTTTACGCCATTCTGTCCGTGTGTGGATTCGGTCAATTTGACCCCCTCCCGCTATTCTCGCCATGACCTTTCTGATATAATCGCCCCTATGAAAAAAGACGCCATAAATCCCCATTTGAGGAATATTGCCATAATTGCCCACGTAGACCACGGAAAAACGACCCTGGTCGATGCCCTTTTCAAACAGTCCGGACTTTTCCGGGATAACCAGGAGACCCAGGACCGGCTCATGGACCGGATGGATCTGGAACGGGAGAGGGGCATCACCATCGCCGCCAAAAACTGTTCCATCCGATGGAAGGACGTGAAGATCAACATCCTGGACACCCCGGGCCATGCGGACTTCGGCGGCGAAGTGGAACGGGCCCTTTCCATGGTGGACGGGGCCATCCTTCTTGTCGACGCCTCGGAAGGGCCCCTTCCCCAGACCCGCTTCGTCCTGGGAAAAGCCCTGGCCGCGGGTCTCAAGATCATCGTGGTCATCAACAAGATTGACCGCCCCGACGCCCGGTCCGAAGAGGTCCTGAGCGAAGTCTACGATCTTCTCATAGATCTGGACGCCGACGAGGGTCAGCTGGAATTCCCCCTCTACTACGCCAACGGGCGGGAGGGCATCGCGGGGAAATCCCCCACCGATCTGGAGGAAAATCTCCATTGCCTCCTCGATGCCATTGTGGATGAAGTCCCCGGTCCCCGGTACGACGAGGGGGAACCCTTCCAGATGATGGTGTCCGACCTCTCCTATTCGGACTATCTGGGCCGTCTCGCCGTGGGCAAGGTGGTCAACGGCAGCGTCAAGGCCAGGGAGAGCCTCATCTGCCTGGGGCCGGAGGAGAAGCAGACCTCCCTGAACGTCACCAAGATCCAGGTCTACCAGGGCCCCATGCTGGTGGACGCGGAGGAGGTGGAGCCCGGCGAGATCGTGGTCTTGGCCGGCATAGACGATGTCTTCATCGGGGACACGATCTGCCATAAATCCCAGCCCAAGGCCCTGAAGCGGCTGACCGTGGACGAACCCACCGTGAGCATGCGCTTCACTCCCAACTCTTCCCCCTTCCAGGGGCAGGAGGGGAAGCTGGTCCAGTCCAGCAAGATTCGGGATCGCCTGGAGAAGGAGACCATGCTCAACGTCTCCATCAAGGTGGAGGAAGCCACCACCGGGGAGGGATTCATCGTCAAGGGGCGGGGGGAATTCCAGATGGTCATTCTCATAGAGACCATGCGCCGGGAGGGCTTCGAACTCTGCGTGGGACGGCCCCAGGTCATCTTCCATAAGAAGGACGGGAAAACCCTGGAACCGATCGAGCACCTCTACGTGGACTGCGAAGAGGCCTATACCGGTATCGTCACGGAAAAGCTCTCCAAGCGCAAGGGGCGGATGCTGGCCTTCGTCAACCATGAGAACGGACGGGCCCGGCTGGAGTTTTCCGTGCCCTCCCGTGCTCTCATCGGCTACCGGGACGAGTTCCTCACCGATACCCGGGGCACGGGGATTCTCAACTCCCTTATCAGCGGTTACGAAGAGTACCGGGGGGATTTCCCGGAACGGCATACGGGGTCCCTCGTCTGCGACAGGATAGGGGAGACCGTCCCCTACGCCCTTTACAATCTGGAGCCCCGGGGCATCATGTTCGTCACCCCCGGCGAGAAGGTTTACGAGGGTATGATCGTGGGAGAGCACAACCGGGAGAACGACCTGGATGTGAACCCCTGCAAGACGAAGAAGCT
>QKAI01000228.1 GCA_003246505.1 Spirochaetaceae bacterium
CACCGCAGGGTTCCAGTTCAAGCAGCGAGCCCCATTCGGTTGCCTTCAGTTCCGCGCCATGGGCCATTATCAGTTCCGCCCTGTCGTGATAGGGAAATTCCCGCCTGTTCTGAGTGTCGAAATTCGCCGCCAGGAGAAGCTGCCCCCGGCCGTCATGGGTACTTCTCCGACAGACGAGCAGACTGTCCGTGGAGGGATTGAGAAACTCGATATTCCCGGTGCGGTGGAAGATATCACGGCTCTCCTGGAGGGCGTTGATTTTTCTTATGGCTTCGGAGAAATCCCACTCCCTTACGAATCGGACCCGTCCCGAGCGGTTGATGAAATCTATCTTTTCCGGTTCCCCCCACTCGGTTCCCATGGTCAGTCCCGCCTGACCCGACCCCATAAGGGCGCAGGCGAAATAGCGGGGTACGACGGAGGAGGGAGAACCGAAGAGCCGCCGGACGCTCTCCGTATCGTGGGTGGTAGGCATGAGGAGGTAGCGCAGCTCCGGCATGGCATGGATGGACTTGAGATAGGCTTCCAGCTGGGGAACGAAGGGATACTCCCAGCTGTTGGCCAGAAGAAGATTCAGCCCCCACTCCCGTACGCCCCGGTGCAGCTCCTCATCGGCCTGGAAGAACTCCGAGAAAATCCCCACCCCCGGATACTCCCGGCGCAGATCGTCCAGCACCCAGCGTATGAATTCCGGATGGGAGGAGTGAAGGTTGTCCAGACGGATAAAGCCGGCGGTTCTTTCCGCGATGGAAGCCCAATGGAAGAGATAGTCCCTCATGGAATCCCAGATTTCCCGGCGGATGCGGGGATCGGGGTGGTCATAGTCGATCAGGACCAGTTCCTCCCAGGAGATCCAGTTGCCCCCGTGCCAGCAGCCGGCCCTCTTCAAACCGTCATGCCGGCGGGAGTCCCCCTTTATCCAGTGGGCCCTGTTACGGGCCAGATCGGAATCGCAGCTGACATGGTTGAGGACCACATCGAAACAGAGGGCGATATTCCGTTTGACGCACTCCCTTATGAAACGTTCGAAATCCTCTTCCCTGCCGTAGGCCGGGTCGATGCGGTACAAATCCCGGGCGGCATAGGGGCTTTTCGTATAGCCCATCTCGGTCAGGGGGAGGAGATGAATGGCGTTGAAACCCATATCGACGATATGATCCAGATCCCGGATCCAGTGCTCGAAGTTGCCCGAAACCCCGGGGATGAAGGAGTACATTCGCAAATTATTCATAAGCGGCGGGTCGACGAGGATCTCCCGGTAACCGCTGGGGTCCCAGTAGCGCGCCCCCTCCGTTTCCATGTAGGAGGTCAGCTTGATGAATCCCCCCCGGGGAAGCGTTCCGCGGTAGACCCAGCAGTTGGGGTTGTCGGAACACTTCTCCATGGGAAAGGTTTCGAAGTGGCTCTCCTCCAGATTGCCCCGGAGAAACACCCGGTTATTAAGGGAATCGGCCACGTCGATCCGGATCCGGAACTCCCTGTCCCCCCGGAGGCGGAAGAGCTTGTCACGGGTCAGCCTCCGGTCGTTTCCCCGGGAGTCGGTTATGGTCATCCCGAAGGGGGATGAGAGCCGGCGGTCGGGCAGTTTCATTCGCCTCCCCGATCCCCGACGGGACAGGGTGAGATGCCCCAGATATCATCGGCGTACTCCCGTATCGTCCGGTCGGAAGAGAATTTCCCCGAACCGGCGATATTCATGAGGGAGGACCGGGCCCATTTTTCCTTGTCCCGGTAGGCCTTTTCCACCTGGCGCTGGGCATTGGCGTAGGATCCGAAGTCGGCGAAATGCATGTAGTAATCGTGGTTCATCAGATTGTCCAGCAGGGGTTTGAAAATATTCTGCTCGCTGATATTGAAGTATCCGCTGCCGATCAGTTCCACGGCGCTCTTGAGCTCATGGCATTCCAGATAGAATTCCATGGGATCGTAATTCCGCTTGAGGGCTTCCACCTCCGCCGTCTTGAGGCCGAAGATGAACATGTTGTCGTGTCCGACCTCCTCCAGGATCTCGATGTTCGCCCCGTCCAGGGTCCCTATGGTAAGGGCCCCGTTGAGGATGAACTTCATATTGCCCGTTCCGGAAGCCTCCGTGCCGGCGGTGGAAATCTGTTCGGAAAGATCCGCCGCGGGGAAGATCATCTCCGCCAGGGAGACGGAGTAGTTGGGGAGGAAGTGCATTTTGAGGATGTCCCGGGACTTTCGGTCCCCGTTGATGACGGAGGATACGTTATTGATGAGCTTGATGATCAGTTTGGCCATGTAATAGCCCGGGGCCGCTTTCCCGCTGAAGAGCACCGTGCGGGGCTCCACATCCTCCCCCTGGCGGATACGGTTGTAGAGGGAGACCACATGGAGCAGGTTGAGGAGCTGCCTCTTGTACTCGTGCACCCGCTTTACCTGCACGTCGAAGAGGGTGTCAAGATTCAATTCCACATCGAACTGCCGCCGGCAGTGATCGGCCAGAGTCTCCTTTCCCGACCTCTTCACCTTCCGAAGCTGCTCCAGGAAGGAAGAGTCATCCTTGTACTCCTCCAGGCGGCGCAGCTGGGAGAGATCCGTCACCCAGCTCTCCCCTATGGTGGACGTAATGAGATCGGCGAGGGGCTTGTTCGCCTTCTTGAGCCATCTCCTCTGGGTGATGCCGTTGGTCTTGTTGTTGAAACGCTCCGGGAAGAGGGCATAGAAATCGGGGACGAGATTCTCCTTGACCAGGCGGGAGTGCAGCGCGGCGACGCCGTTCACCGAATGGGAGCCCAGGATGGCCAGATTGGCCATGCGGACCCTCTTCCCCCCCTTCTCCGAGATCAGGCTGAGCCTCTCCATCTTACCGAAATCCCCGGGATAGCGCCCGGCCACGTCCTGCATGAAGAAGTGGTTGATCTGATAGATGATCTCCAGATGCCGGGGGAGCAGCTTCTCGAAAAGGGATACGGACCAGGTTTCAAGGGCCTCCGGCATGAGGGTATGGTTGGTGTACCCCATGGTTCTGACCGTAATGTCCCAGGCCGCTTCCCAGCTCAGCTCCTCTATATCGATGAGAAGGCGCATCAGCTCCGCCACGGCGATGGCCGGATGGGTGTCGTTGAGCTGCACCGCCATTTTCTCGGGGAAATCGGAGAAGGGCAGATTCATCTTCTTGAAACGTCGGAAGATATCCTGAAGGGAACAGCTGACGAAGAAGTACTGCTGTTTGAACCGGAGCTCCACCCCCTCGTGGATCTCGTCGTTGGGGTAGAGGACCATGGTCAGGGTTTCCGCCTTGACCCGATCGTCGATGGAGCTGTAGTAATTGCCCTGGTTGAAATTCTGGAAGTCGAAGTCCTCCACGCTCCGGGCATCCCAGAGGCGCAGGGTATTCACCCGGTCGCCGCCGTAGCCCACCACGGGGGTATCGTAGGGTATCCCGGTCACGTCCTCCGTCTCCACCCAGAAGCAGCGGCCCTTCTTGTTCCGGGCCACCCGGCCGCCGAACTGCACGGTCACCCCTATGTCGTAGCGCTTGATCTCCCAGGGGTTCCCGTTGCGGAGCCAGTCGTCCGCCTCCTCCACCTGATAGCCGTTCTGAATATCCTGTTTGAAGAATCCGTACTTATAGCGCAGGCCGTAGCCGAAGGCGGGATAGCCCATGGTGGCCAGGGAGTCGAGGAAACAGGCGGCCAATCGCCCCAGGCCCCCGTTTCCCAGGCCGCTGTCCTTGATGGCGTCCTGCAGCTCGAGCCAGTTGATCCCCAAGTCGGGCAGGGCTTCCATGACGAGGTCACCGATTCCCATATTGATCATATTGTTCCCCAGGGCCCTTCCCATAAGGAATTCGAAGGAAAAGTAATTGATGGACTTTCCCTTCTCCTCCCTGTCGAAGCGGCGGGTGGCGAACCAGCGGTCTATGATCCTGTCCCTCACCGTATAGGCCAGGGCGATGTACTTATCGGTGTAATCGCACTGGTCCGGCAGTATGGACAGGTTATATTTCAAATGGGAAAAAAAGGACCTTACTATCTGTTCCTTGGTGCAGGGCACCCCTTCGTCGCAATTATCCATTGATCATCCTCCATGATCTCAGCAGCTCACCCACGCTCCAGGCCTGGGCGAAACAGCCCTTCCCTTCGTTCGGGTTTAATCCGTCAAAGACTTCCGATACGGAATCGATGCCCTGACGGTCCAGATGGATTTCCAGAAAACGGTTGAGATACTTCTTCCAGAACTTTCTCTCCCCCTCCCTGTCCTGAGCATAGTACATGGCCGATTCCACCAGGTTGCCCAGGGGCCACGGCCATACCGTTCCTTGATGATAGACTCGGTCCCTTTCCTCTCCGCCCCCCTCGTAGAAGGGAGCGAACTGGGGATCCTGAGGGGACAACGTTCTCAGTCCGAGGGGCGTCAACAGCTCTCGTTTCACGGTCTCCACCGTCCGCGCCCCCTCTTCCGGAGTAAGCATGCCCAGGGCCGTGGCGAAGAGCATATTGGGACGGATCTTCCTGTCGGGCACGCCCTTCACCACCGTATCGGTGAGGCAGCCCTCCCCCGGGAGGTAGAAGGCTTTCATAAAGGCATCGGGGAATCCCTCCAGGATACTTTTCCCCTTCCTGGGGAAATTCTTCCGGAATCTCTGGCAGAGATCCCGGTAAAGGACAAGGCCGCCGTACCACAGGGCGTTCAGATCCACCGCCAGACCGTGGCGCGGTGTCACCGGCTTCCCGTTGACCATGGCGTCCATCCAGGTCAGCTGGGTTCTTTCCGAGCCCGCTTCCAGGAGACCCTCCGCGGTCAGACGGGACTGGGGAACCTGATTTTCCAGGAAGGCTTCCACGATTTTTTTAACCGCCGGAAAAAGACTGTTCCTCAGGACCTCCTTCTCCACCTCCCTCTCTCCGAAACCCTCCTTGAGGAGAAGGGTAAGGGCCCGCAGGTAGAGCAGGCTCGCATCCAGGGAGTTGTAGGAGGTGAAACCCTGCATCTCCCCCAGGGTATTGGGGATGAGCCCCTTCTCTATGTGGGCGGCGTAATCGCAGAGGACCTGGGCCCCCTTCTCCCGGTTGGAGGCGAAGAGCAGTCCGGGGAGGGCGATCATGGTGTCCCTCCCCCACTCCCCGAACCAGGGATAGCCGGCCACCACGGAGAGCTGACCCGCCCCGTTCGTCACGAGGAAATGGCGGGACTGCTCTTCAAGCCGGTTCCAGGGGGATTTCACCCTCTTAAGGCGTTTCTTGCGGCTTTTCAGTTCATCGTTGTAATTGCTCAGGAGAAAGGACTGAACCTGCCCTTCCAGGGGGGACAGGGAGGCCAGCATCACCAGGGGGACATTTTTGATGAGCTTAAGGCTTACCTTACCGGGGACGAAACGGTCCTCCCGCCAGTCGAAACCGCGCCGCCGTTCCATGGGGTATTCGATATTCCTGTCCCAAATGAACTCAACGGTCCTGGTAAAGGATTCGGAAAACTGGAAATAGAGACGGGGCAGGCCGTAATAGGGGCTGATGGAGTAACCCTGGGCGGTCTCCTCCGTCTCTTCATAGATAACGCTGTTCTCCTGTGAGAGGTAGTGGCTGTTGCGGAAGGTGCAGAAAAACTCGATCTCCCCGCCGGCGCTCTCCGAAAAATCGTCGGGGGGGGTATCCAGAAGCGTCCAGACGACGTAGACCGCCGGATCGCCCTGGCGCATGAAAATCTCCTTCTTCACCCGGTAGAAACCGTTGGAGTAGATCCATGTGGGAAAGGGATCGGGGCTGAATGATTCCAGAAGCTCATACCCCCGGGGATAAACCGTGTCCGGATAGAAGGAGCTCCCCAGCATGAACCCCCGGTCCCCGGTAATCGTGAGGCGGATGCCGTTGAGAAGCATGAAGCGCCCCTCGTGACCTTCGAGGGGGGTCACCAGCAGGCCGTGATACTTCCTGGTGGGGCAATCCCCCTCGGTGGAGGAGGCGAATCCCCCCAGGCCGTTGGTCTCGAGCCACTCCCTGTCAGTTTTCAAATCCATATTCATTATGATAAACCTGAGCCGTACGGGCGGGAAGATAGAGTTTCGCGCCCTCCGACTTCTCCCTTATTTCAAAGTGATGATCCCGGGGTATCCGGTCCCATCCCCCGCAGGAACTGTCGTCCGACGAAAGGACAAGACGGTAGGCCCCCTCTCCCGGATACAGGGTGTAATCCGTATACGACCGGTCGGGACTCAGGTTAAATATATACAAAAGCTCACCCCTTGTGTAGATTATAACCTGATCGGAGATGTGACTTAATACTTTTTTAGCATAGGGACTGTTCAGGCAGAAGCTGCAGGCGCTGAGCATGTCCCGGTCGAAACGGGCCAGCTGGGAGTACCGGAGATCGGGATTGTCCACCAGAGACCACTGTCTCCTGGCGTAGTGGTAGCTCCAGCCGTTTCCCTCCCGGGGGAAGTCGATCCACTCGGGATGTCCGAATTCGTTGCCCATGAAATTCATATACCCGTCCCCCCCCAGGGAAAAGGTGAGGAGGCGGATCATCTTGTGGAGGGCCATGCCCCGGTCGATGGTAAGGGAAGGGGTGCTCCGCGACATATGGGTGTACATCTCCGCATCCATGAGCCGGAAGGCTATGGTCTTGTCCCCGACCAGGGCCTGGTCGTGGCTCTCCGCATAGGCGATGTGTTTCTCCGTGAACCGCCGGTTATTGAGGCAGCCCCATATTTCGTCCACGTTCCAGAATTTGTCCTCCCTCTCCTTGAGGAGCTTAATCCAGTAGTCGGGGATTCCCATGGTGAGCCGGTAATCGAACCCCAGCCCCCCCACTTCGGTGGATCGGGCCATGCCCGGCATACCGCTCATATCCTCGGCGATGGTAAGGGCGTGGGGATTTATCCCATGGATAAGCTCGTTCGCCAGGGAGAGATAGGCGATGCTGTCCCCGTCCACATTATCGCCGAAGTATTTGTCGTAGTGATCGAAGGAGGCCCCCAGCCCGTGGTCGAAATAGAGCATGCTGGTCACCCCGTCAAAGCGGAAGCCGTCCAGATTGTACTCCTTGAGCCACCAGGCGCAGTTGGATAGGAGGAAATGGAGCACCTGATGCTTACCGTAATTGAAACAGCGGGAGTCCCAGGCGGGGTGGGTCCCCTTGGGTCCGGAATGGAAGTAGGCGTAATCGGTTCCGTCCTGGTAGCCGATGCCCTCCACATGGTTCTTTACGGCGTGGCTGTGGACGAGATCCATGATGACCGCGATACCCCTGACATGGCACTCATCCACCAGGCGCTTGAAATCTACGGGGGGGCCGAAGCGGAAGGAGAGGGCGAAGAAGCTGGAGACCTGATAACCGAAGGAGCCGTAATAGGGGTGTTCCATCAGGGCCATGAACTGGATCGCATTGTATCCGGCTTTCACGATCCGGGGCAGAGTATTGAGGCGGAACTCCTCAAAGGTCCCGACCTTTCCCTCCTCCGGAGCCATTCCCACATGGGCCTCATAGATTTTCAGGGGGGAAGAGGGGATGAAACGGGGGATCTTCCAGTCATAGGGTTCG
>QKAI01000418.1 GCA_003246505.1 Spirochaetaceae bacterium
ACTCCTCCCAGGATTCCCCCTCCGGGTTGATCCGGGAAGGGTCGGTGTGATAGACCGGCTCGTCCCCGGACGGAGCGGGGGAGGGGGGCCGGGTATCGCAGAGCCGGACCAGGGAGATGTTTTTTTTCATTCTCTCAAGGGCCATTCGGTTGCCCTCTCCGGAATAGCGTCGGATCATCCTGTGGAAATGGGCGGTCCTGTCCGGATGGAAGGTGGCCATGAGCCGTTTGAAGAGGCGGCCCCTCTCCCCTTGGTAATCCTCCGGTTTCAATCCCGCCCTCCGGGCCAGACGGAACAGCTGCTCCCAGTTCCTCTCCCTGTAGGCCCGGATCACCCCTTCCGTAATCCGGCCCAGATTCTCCTCCGAATAGAGACGAATCAATTCTTCCATACGGCCTCCCCGGGAGATCCCTGCCCCCGTTGACAAAAATGAAAAAGGAGAGTAAAATTTAGTATATAAAAAATAAATCCTTTTCTGTAAACGAAATAATCAAATTTCACCAAACCCGAATATATCCCGTTATACCGATTTATTCCACAGATTTTGTCGTTTCAGGGCAAAAAAAAACCGCCCCTTAGGGACGGTCGCTACCTGATGGATGATCCTGTTACTTCTTTTCGCTTTTCAGAACCGCCGGTTCCTCATCCAGCCCGTCCTCGAATTCCCTCAGAAGGGTTTCCGCTTCCTGGAGCGTAGCCAGAGCTTCCACGGCGGTGTTTTTGGCTTCCAGGGAGGAGCTGAGAAGGCTTATAAGAGCTTCCCCCTGTTCCAGGAGGGCCATGTTCTGTCTCTCCAGGGCTTCGATCCGTTCCTCCTGATTGTTCAGAACCTCCATGAAGGGATTGGCCATGAAGTGTTCCGTGTCATCGGTGAGAACCAGCATTGTATCTATACGTCCGTTAATTACGACTTTTTTAACCATTATGCTTTAATCGTAACAGGTCGGAGAGGCGAAAACAAGTCTTTTACTCCATTTTTTCAGAAAGATGGGCCTTATTGAGCAGATCGGAGAGGCTTTTTACAGGATTGAAGCACTTGGCCGGGATCTCCACGAAGGTGGTGTTCCAAAACGCCATGGCCCCGTTCCACAGGCCCGGATGCTCCAGGGCGCGAAGGGGCTGTCCGTTCAGGGATTTCTCCACGGTGAACACGGCGCTCCGGTCCACGAACTCCTCCAGATTCAGCTTTTCCCCGGCGCAGTTTTTGGGGGAACAGGCGATAAAGACCGGATTGAAATGGCTTACCCCGGCCAGTTTTTCCTCCGTCCCTTCCCGGGACTTATCGATCTGGGCCGTCTCCACGATCTGGAGGGAGCAGTTTCCCCTTCCGTCAATCAGCCAGAAGGGGCCGCCCCCCGTGTCCCCGTCGTTCCGGACCATTCCGCAGATGCGCACGGGCCGGTTGAGCCTTTTTATAATGGTCCGGGTGTCCTCCCGGCCGCAGGAGTCTATGCCCCCCCAGCGCTTCAGGACCTTGCAGGCCGCTTCGTGGTTGGCCTCGTCCGGATTCTGGGACAGGTTGGCCTCCGCCAGGGAGAGCTCCTCCCTGGCCCGGATGAGCAGGGCCCCGAAGATGCGGAACCACTGGGCGGCCAATTCCCGGTAGGAACCGGCGCCCACGTTATCTATGTTCTTAAGGAAGATGATGTCCCGGTCAATTTTATTCAGATTGCGGATGAGGGAGCCGTGGCCGCCGGGCCTCATGAGCAGTGACCCGTCTTCCAGGCGGAACAGATTTCCCTCCCCGTCCAGGGCGGGGGTGTCCGTCCCCGGTTCCTGGAAGGAGTAGGTCAGGTTGTATTTCACGGGGAAGCGCTTTTCCATGAGGGGGACGATCTCTTCGGCTTTTTTCATGAAGAGCTCCCTGTGGGCGGGGGAGACGGTGAAATGGATGTTCACATCCCCCTCTCCCAGGCAGAGGGCTCCCTCCCGCAGATGGTCCTCGAAGGGGGTGATCCCCCGGCCGTCCTCCCGGTGGAAGGTCAGCATGCCCTTGGGCAGAACGCCCCAGTTCCAGCCCTCCTCTCCCAGCATGAAACTCAGGAGGGCCCACTTCTCCTCGTCCCTCTCCGGTTCCCCTTTCATGCCCAGGTCGGGGTAAAACGCGAAATCCTTCAGGCTATCGAAGAAACGGGCCACGTCGCCGGTCTCCTTACCCGAATCGAGATAGGAAAAGAAGTCCCTGAACATGCGCGTGGCCGCCCCGGAGGCTGGGACGAATTTTTCGGCGGAACAGGAGCTCTTCCGGACTTCCCAGTACTGCTCCAGTTCGGCGATCTCCCCGTCGGTCAGCTTCATGATCCCGTCCCCGACGACCGCGGGCCTGACGAGATCGGCCGGTTCGGCCCCTTTCCTGAGTACATCCACGAGGTAGGCGAATTCCTCCTCCCCCATGCCTCTCTCCCTGAGCATGGCCCTGTCCTTGTCGGTTAACATGTTCTCTCCCCTTTTTTACTACGACCCAATATACCATAGGAAGGCCGATTAATCCGGGGCAATGCATTTCTCTTATCCCTGCGCTTAAAAAAACTTGACCTTTTTTTACGGGCTTAGTATTTTAGGTGAAAACAAAAGCATCATGAGGTTATTATGGCAAAGAAAGCCACCGAGAAGGAAGAAATCAAGGAATCTTCCCCGGAAGGTTTAGATGAAAATATGTCCGCCGCCGGAGAGGTACAGGCTGAGCAGACGGACAACGGGGAAGGGGATGTGAATCCCGCGGAGACGGAATTGAACTCTTTGAAAGAGGAGAACGCCCTCCTGAAGGATCAGCTCCTTAGAAAGACGGCTGATTTTGAGAACTACCGCAAACGGATGATCCGGGAGAAGCAGGACACGGTGCGCTTCGGGAATCAGGAAATTCTCAAGGATCTGATCGAAGTCATAGACAACTTCGAGAGGGCCCTTAATTCCGCCGGTGATTCTAAGGATTATGATTCCTTCTACAGCGGGATTTCCATGATAGAGCAGCAGTTCACGAACATGCTGGCTTCCAAATACAATCTGACCAAGATGACCGACAGCGGGGAGGAGTACGATCCCAACTGTCACGAGGCCCTTATGATGGAAGAGACCGGCGAGGTCAGGGTTCCCACGGTGTTGGAGATATTCCAGACGGGATATATGCTCCACGACCGGGTCCTCCGTCCCGCCAAGGTCAAGGTAGGAAAGCCGGCGGCCCCTTCGGCCGGCGGCAGCGAAAACGACGCCGACGAAGAAGTGGCGGAAGCATAGATAGTTAATAAACAGCAAGCCGAAGAGAGCTAGGTGTAAGGAGAACTGAAATGGGTAAGATTATTGGTATTGACTTGGGAACGACAAACTCCTGTGTTGCCGTTATGGAAGGGGGCGAACCTCAGGTAATCGCGAATGAGGAAGGTCAGAGAACCACTCCCTCCATTGTTGCCTATACAGAGAAGGGCGAGAGACTGGTAGGTCAGCCCGCCAAAAACCAGATGGTGACCAACCCGGAGAACACGGTTTTCTCCATCAAGAGATTCATGGGCCGCCGCTTTGACGAAGTGGGCGAAGAGCTGGGCATGATCCCCTATAAAGTAGAGAAAGGACCCTCCGGGGATATCCGCGTGGATTCCCGGGGCAAACAGTACTCCCCCCCGGAAATTTCCGCCGCCGTCCTTCAGAAGATGAAGAAGACCGCCGAGGACTACCTGGGTGAAACTGTGACCGAGGCGGTGGTAACCGTTCCGGCCTATTTCAACGACGCCCAGCGGCAGGCCACCAAGGACGCGGGAAAGATCGCCGGACTTGATGTGAAGCGCATCGTCAACGAGCCCACCGCGGCCGCCCTTTCCTACGGTTTCGGAAAGGAACAGAACGATCACAAGATCGCCGTATACGACTTGGGCGGCGGTACCTTCGATATTTCCATCCTGGAACTGGGGGACGGGGTTTTCGAAGTTAAGTCCACCAACGGGGATACCCACCTGGGCGGGGACAACTTCGACCATACCATCATCGAATGGCTGGTGAACAGCTTCAAGGCCGATCAGGGCATCGACCTGTCCCAGGACAGAATGGCCCTGCAGAGACTCAAGGAAGCGGCGGAAAAGGCCAAGAAGGAACTTTCCACCACCCAGTCCTCCGACATCAACCTGCCCTTCATCACCGCGGACGCCTCCGGACCCAAGCACCTTCAGTACAACCTGACCCGGTCCAAATTCGACCAGCTGACCAGCAGCCTGGTGGAGAGAACCCGGATCCCCTGTGAGAAGGCCCTCAAGGACGCGGGCTACACCCCCGCCGATATCGACGAGGTCATCCTGGTGGGCGGTTCCACCCGCATCCCCGCGGTCCAGGCCATCGTGAAGGAGATCTTCAAGAAGGAGCCCCACAAGGGGGTTAACCCGGACGAAGTGGTCGCCATGGGAGCCGCCATCCAGGGCGGTGTTCTGGGGGGAGACGTGAACGACATCCTCCTCCTGGACGTGACCCCCCTCTCCCTGGGCATAGAGACCCTGGGCGCCGTAACCACCCGGTTGATAGAGAGGAACACCACCATCCCCACGAAGAAGAGCCAGATCTTCTCCACCGCCGCGGACAATCAGAACGCCGTGTCCATCCACGTCCTCCAGGGGGAGCGGGAAATGGCCAAGGACAACAGGACCCTGGGCAAGTTCGACCTGGTGGGCATTCCCCCCGCACCCCGGGGCGTTCCCCAGATCGAGGTGACCTTCGATATCGATGCCAATGGCATCGTCCACGTATCCGCCAAGGATCTGGGCACGGGTAAGGAGCAGAAGATCCGCATTGAGTCTTCCTCCGGCCTTTCGGAGAGCGAGATCGAGAAGATGGTCAAGGATGCCGAGGCCAACGCCAGCGCGGACAAGGAGATCCGGGAGAAGGCGGAGGCTACCAACGAGGCGGACAGCATGATCTACCAGACCGAGAAATCCCTCGGCGAACTGGGCGACAAGATCAGCGCCGACGACAAGGGCAAGATCGAAGCGGCAATTTCGGACCTGAAGAAGGCCCTGGAAGGGGGCAACGTGGCTGAAATCAAGGCTAAGAACGAAGCTCTTAAGCAGGCTTCCTACAAGCTGGCCGAAGAGGTTTACAAGCAGCAGGCGGCCCAGCAGGGCGGAGCCGGTCCCGACATGGGGGCGGGCCCTGATATGGGCGGAGCCGGCGAGAGCCAGTCCTCCGGCAACGGCGGCAGCTCCGCCGAGGATGCGGACTACGAAGTAGTGGACGAGTAAAATCGGTGGCCAAGAGAGACTATTACGAAGTCCTGGGGGTCGAGAAATCGGCCCAGCCGGACGAGATTAAAAAAGCATACAGAAAATTGGCCATAAAATTTCACCCTGACAAAAATCAGGGTGACGAAGAGGCGGAGAAGAAATTCAAGGAAGCCACCGAGGCCTACGAAGTCCTCTCCGACGAAAAGAAAAGACAGGCCTACGACCAGTTCGGCTTCGCCGGGGTGGACGGTATGGGCGGTCCCACTTTCAACTCCCAGGCCTTTTCCGGGTTCGAGGATATCTTCGGGGATTTCTCCTCCATCTTCGACTCCTTTTTCGGGGGAGGCATGGGAGGTCACGCCCGGGGGGGACGCCGTTCCAACCGGGGGCAGGATCTTCGCTATGACCTGCGCATAGACTTCTCGGAAGCCGTCTACGGGGTCAAGAAAGAGATAGAGTACCACCGCCAGGCGGCCTGTCCCTCCTGCCACGGCAGCGGGGCCGAGTCGGGAAGCGGCACCAAGACCTGTCCCTCCTGCGGGGGAACGGGCCAGGTGAGGAGAAGCTCCGGCTTCTTCAGCATCGCCTCCCCCTGTTCCGCCTGCAACGGGGAAGGGACGATCATCGAGAATCCCTGCGGCGACTGCCGGGGCTCGGGGGTCATCCGCAAGAGCCAGAAGGTCAAGGTCACCATTCCCGCCGGCATCGACGGGGGCAAGAGGATCCGTCTGGACGGGCAGGGCAACGCTCCCCAGAAGGGGGGCATTCCCGGGGACCTTTACGTCTATATCGATGTGAAGCCCCATCCCCATTTCGAGAGGGACGAGTACGACCTTTACTGCGTCGTTCCCATCTCCCTCTCCCAGGCGGCTCTGGGGACGGATATCTTCGTCCGAACCCTTGATGACAAGAAGATCAAGCTCAAGATCGCCGCGGGGACCCAGAACGGAAAAGTCCTACGCATCAAGGGGGAGGGGGTTCCCCTCCTGCACGGGGCCGGTCGCAAGGGGGATATGTACGTGAAGATCTTCGTGGAAATCCCCACAAAGCTGAGCGCGAAGGAGAAGAGCCTGCTTAAGGAATTTTCCGATGTTCATGGGGAGATGGAGGAACCGACCCCCTATACCCTGGATCAGCTGAGGCGATTATAGTGCCATTCGTTTGAAAACAGAAGCCGCTTCCCTTCGTGGGTGCGGCTTTTTTTTAAAAGAATTAACCGAATTTCAACGGGAAAATTGTAACGGAACACTCTTTTCATGTTTTTCTTATTGCAGGGGGAATAGCTCTGTAAATTAAAAAACGGTCCGGAAGGGCCGCCAGGAGTTTATTAATGAAGAGATTTGTTGTGGTTTTCGTCGGATTAATTCTATTGTCGTCTTTCCTCTCCGCCGTGGGTCCATTGGATTTCAGGGCCGAAGCGGGGGACTGGAAGCTGATGGGCAGCAGGCTGTATCAGAGGGACGATTCCAAGGGCGCCCTCGTGGCCCATCTGGCCGTTCCCCAGGAAGGGGTGATGGTATACAATTTCAATGTCCGGTATGAGGGCGGCGCCGTGGCGGACGGGCAGGGCGGATTCGGGATCCATATTTTCGTTGACGATCCGAGCGATATCAAGAACAGCTGGGGAGACGGGGAATCCATTCTCCTGTGGATGAACTACGATGCCCATCCGGTTCTTAAGGAGATCCCCGCCGGGCTGAGCGCCGAAGTTTATCACAGCAAAAACAATTCCATCATGGATCTGGCCGGTGCCTATGATCTGAACAGCTGGTCCTCCCTTCTTACGGCTGACGCGGAGGATGTGATCATTCCGGTAAAGCTGACCGTGAACGGCAAGACCGGGGAGGCATGGATTCAGAGCCCCCTGGACAGCAGCGTCCGGTACTCCTTCAATCTGGGAAAGAAGAATCTCAAGGGGGATTATGTCTCCCTGAGAACCAACGGCATGGCCGTCAGTTTCGGCATGTAATATCAGCTTAATTCAATTTCGGGCCGATTCCAGGGGGGATAGGCCCTTTTTTTTGTTGATCTCTGACCGTTTCTCAGATATGATTATCCGGTGAATATTAAGAAAGTTCTCTTCCTGCTCTTTCTTATCCTGCCTTTTTCCGGGGTTTATGCTAAAGCGGTTATTGCTGAGAATGGGATTCTGGATGTCCGTCCCGTGGATATATCACGTATCATCCCACTGACCGGGGAATGGGAATTCCGGAATAACGAGGGGTTATCTCAATTCTTGACTGTTCCCGGAAGTTGGGAGAGGGTAACGGGATACAACTACGGCCGAGGA
>QKAI01000400.1 GCA_003246505.1 Spirochaetaceae bacterium
CCGGTTGATGCGCTTGGTGCGGGAGGTGAGCTTGCCGTCGGAAAAGGTGCCCGCCCCCCCCTCACCGAAGAGGTAGTTCCCCCGGGGGGAGAAGACCCCCTCCGTCTCGAAGCGGTCTATGAGCCGGGCCCTCTCCTCCACGGGGACGCCCCGCTCTATCAGGGTGACCCGGTAGCCCAGGCGCAGAAGGGTCAGCCCGGCGAAGAGTCCCGCCGGACCCGATCCCACCACCAGGGCCCTCTCCTCCCGCTTCCGGAAAAGGCCGTCCAGCAGGTCTTCCATGGCCTTGCGGGGCGGATCGGGGGGGGTGCCCTCCCGGATCTCGTCGGAGTAAATTCCCGCCTGGATGTTCCATTGGATCTGGCCCTTTCTGCGCGAATCCAGACTCTTCTTTAGAAGGGAGACCCGGCCCGTCCGGACACCGGCCCTCTTGAGAATGCGCCGGTTCATCTCCTCCTCGAAGAGCTCCACCGGCAGATTCAGCTGTATTTCCTTATATCCCAAAGAGCCCTCCTAGTAGGACATGCCCAGGAAGAAGTTCACACCCCCCCGGGAGGCGGTGAGGTTGTACCGGTAATCCAGCCCCATGGCGGGGATGGCCACCTTGTCCACGTAGAGGCGTATGCCCGCCCCCAGGCCCTGGTAGTACCGGATATCATCGTAATAATCCCTCAGAACGCCGGCCTCGTAAAAAACCGGAGCGGTCAGGGCGAGTGAACTGGTCTTGAGGAACCGGATCTCCCCCTTCAGCTCCCCGTTGCCGTAGAGGTCGCTGGCGATCTTGCCCGTGGGGAGGGTCAGGGAGCCGGACTGTCCGCCCAGGCGGAAATTCTGGTTGACCGAGCCGTTAGCCGCTCCCCCCTTCGCCATTCCGGAGAGGGAGAAGATCTCCCCCCCGGTCCAGGCCCCCTGCAGCTCTCCGGAAAGGGTGTAGGCCGGTGTTTCCCCGGGGGTCCAGAAGGTTTTGGCTCCCGCCCGGGCCTTGACGCCCCGGCTGAAAATAGAGACGACCCGCTGCCCGTCCCAGATCAGCTGGCCCTCCCCGTTCAGGCTGCTTTCGTTCGCGTCCCCCGTCTCCCGCAGCTCCCCCTCCAGGGAGAGGCGCCATTCCGTTCGCTCCCCTAACTTCCCCCCCGTGCCGATGCCCGGAACCAGGGAGACCGTTTCGTAGGTGGCCCAGACCTCTTCCTCGGCCAGATCGGTGATTTCCACGGTGTTTCTGCCTCCGGAGAGACGACCGGTCAGGGCGAAGTCGCTCCCCAGGAAGGTGGGGTCCCGGAAGAGGGCGAAGGCCGTCACGTCCCCCGACTGGCTGACCAAAACCGAGGAGATGAGCAGATTGGCCGTTCCGGCCAGATTGGATTCGATGACGAAGGCCCCCCCGGTCAGATTCCCGGAGGAGGCGGTGACCAAGGGAAAAACCAGCAGGGTCCACCGGTCGTAGGCGGTGATGTCCAGGGTCACCCCGTCGGCGCTTTCCCCCAGGGAGACGGTCAGGTCCTCCTGGAAGAGGCCCGACTTGCGGAGCTTCTGCTCCACCCGGTCCGCCGTCTCCGACGTGGCCTCGTCCCCGGGGCGGATCCCTATGATATTCAGGAGGGTCTCCTCCTTCGTCCGCTTGGGGCCTTCTATGTTAATGGCCGTGATCGGCTCGCCCCAGAGCAGGGGCAGGGAGCCGAAAATCAGCAGCGCCGTATAGACAAGGGGGGATTTCTTTATGCAATGGAACATGTTCTTTTTCCTCTCTCCTTGAAAAAATAACAAAATCGGAGGAAAAAGAACATTAAGGATTTATGAATTCCCGTAAATTATCCCTTCACCGATCCTATCATGACCCCTTTGACAAAGTGTTTCTGCAGAAAGGGGTAGATGAAGAGGATGGGTACGGTGGCGATGATGGTTGTGGCGAATTTGATGGTGTCCCCTATCCTCTCCGCGTCGGCCATGTCCCCGGAGCTGGCCCCGTCCATCATTGTGTCCGTGGAGTTGGCCACCAGGATCTCCCGCAGGATGAGGGAGATGGGGAATTTGACCCGGTCCCGGAGGAAGATCATCACGTAGAAGTAGCCGTTCCACCGGGCGACCCCGTAGAAGAGGATCATGGTGGCCACCACGGGCATGGAAACGGGCAGGATGATGCGGAAGAGGATGGTGAAGTCGTTGGCCCCGTCCATTTTGGCCGACTCCTCCAGGGAGTCGGGGATGCCCAGGAAGTAGGTGCGCATGATGATCATGTTGTAGGTGCTGATGGCGAAGGTCAGGATGACCGACCAGTAGGAGTCCAGAAGGCCCAGGCCCTTCACCTGGAGGTAGAGGGGCACGAGCCCCCCCTGGAAGAACATGGTGAAGACCGCCATTTTCATGAGCAGCCCCTTCCAGTAGACATCCCTGCGGGAGAGGACGTAGGCGGCGAAGGAGGTCATGAGAAGATTGACCGCCGTACCCGTGACGACCAGGAAGATCGTGTTGGCGAAGCCCCGGACCACCATGGGGTTCCGGAAGACCATCCTGTAGGCGGCCAGGCTGAACCCGACCGGCCTGAGGAGGGGCCCCGTATGGGCCAGGAAGAGGTTCCCGTCGCTCAGGGAGGCGATGAGAACGTAGTATAGGGGGTAGATCATTATGAGGCAGAGCAGGAGGAGAAAAAGGACGTTGAAGAGATCGAAGGCTTTTTCCCCGGGGGTGCGTTTGTTTATGCCGGCCATGGCGTTCCTCCTACCAGAGACTGGTTTCGCTCAGCCTGCGGCTGATCCTGTTGGTGAGCACCAGCAGGGTAAAGTTGATAACCGAATTGAAGAGGCCCACCGCGGTGGAGTAGCTCCAGCTGAATTCCAGAAGGCCCTTGCGGTAGACGAAGGTGGAGATCACGTCGGCGGTCTCGTAGATGGTGGGATTGTAGAGGAGGATGATCTTCTCGTGGCCCACGGTGAGCATCTGCCCCATCCTCATAATGAAGAGGATGATGATGGTGGGCACGATGGAGGGGAGGGTGATATGGAGCATCTTCTTCCACCGCCCCGCCCCGTCTATGGTGGCCGCCTCGTAGATCTGGGTGTCGATGGCGGAGAGGGCGGCCAGGTAGATGATGGTTCCCCAGCCGATCTCCTGCCAAATCCCGCTGCCTATGTAGAAGAGGCGGAAGTAGGCCGGATCCTGGAAGAAGGCGACCCTCTCCCCTCCGAACCGGGAGACGATGTCGTTGATGAGCCCCCCCATCTGGGAGAACTCCAGGAGGAGGCCGCAGACCACCACCACGGAGATGAAGTGGGGGATGTAGGTCAGGCTCTGCACGGCCCTCTTGTACCGGCTGCTGCGGAGCTCGTTCATGAGCAGGGCCAGGATGATGGGGGCGGGGAAACCCCAGAGCAGGTTGTTGAAGCTCAGGAGGACCGTGTTCCGGATGAGGCGCCAGAAGTAGTAGGCCCCGAAGAAGTCCCTGAAATATTTGAATCCCACCCAGGGGGAACCGCCGATTCCCAGGGCGGGGGTGAATTTCTTGAAGGAGATGATCACGCCGTACATGGGCATGTAGTGGAAAAGGATATAATAGACCACCACGGGGAGAGCCATCAGGTAGACGTAGCGGTTTTTCTGAAAGTCCTTGCGGATGCGATTGTTCATGGGTTGTCCGTTCCTATGGGAAGGGGCCGGTCCGGGCGTTTCCGGACCGGCCCTCCGGTTGTTTAAAGATTGATCAGCGGGCGTTGAACCGGTCCAGGCCGGCCTGCTTGATTTCGATGACCCGGTCGATTCCCATCTTCCTCAGCCGGTCCTGGAAGGCGCCGAAATTGGAAAGGGGCTCCTGGCCGGTCAGGAATTTGATGACCATCTCCTCCCGGTAGGTCTTGATCTCCGCCATGATGGTGGCCAGGTCCTCCGACTCCTCCGGGGTGGAGGTGATGGGGGGGAGCAGGTGCTTGTCCGCCCCGGTGTTGGCCCAGATCTGGATGGCGTCACGCTGGGCGGGCCGGTTGGCGTACTGGAAGATGTACTCCCTCTGCTGCACCGTGGGGCCGTTGTAGAAGGACCGGGTGTAGAGGCCGCCCATCTGGGAGAGGGTCTTCCCGTCCGAGTTCTTCATCATCAGGTCGGTGAACTGGGGCCATCTCTGCCCTTCGAAGCCGGGATAATTGTCCACCCAGGTGAAGCTCTCCCCTTCGATGCCGAAGTTATTCAGGATGATGCCCTCGGGGGAGTAGCCGTAGTCGAGCCACTCGCAGGCCAGCTCCACCTTGTCGCACTGGGTGGTGATGGCCATGGCCTCCTCCCGGCCCGCCGTGTCGAGCTGGCCGTTGAAGGGCTTGTCCCCCTTCTTGAGGACCGGATAGGGGGCGGCGACGATGTCGAAGGACTCCCCGGAACCCCTCTTGGCGTCCAGATAGGCCCCGATGCCCGAGCCGGTATAGGAAACCCAGGCGCCCAGATCCCCGTTTAGGATCTTCGCGTCGAAGGCCTTTCTTTCGCAGGAGATGAATTCCGGATCCACCAGGCCCTTATCGTACCAGCTCTTGAAGAGTGTCAGGAAGTCCTTGAACTGGGGATCCAGGGGTCCGAATTGAACCTTGCCCCCGTCGTTCACGTAAAAATCCCAGGAGGTGTGGAAGGGCTGGATGAAGGCTCCCTGGTCCTGGGGAGAAGAGATGGACCTATCCTGATTCATTTTCATGAATCCCAGGGGGCTATCGCACTTGCCGCTCTCCTTGAAGGCGGTCAGGACCCTTTCCCAGTCCCCCATGGTTTCCGGTACGGAAAGGCCCAGCTCATCCAGCCAGTCCTTTCTCAGCTGGGGCCCGAAGAAGACCATCAGTTCCGGACCGCCCCGGAAGAAGTTGAAGCCGTACATGGTGCCCGAGTCTGTCTTGACCTGCTTGGCCGCCACGGGGTTGCTCTTCAGGTAGGCAGTGTAGTTGGGGGCGAACTTTTCCAGCACGTCGTTGTGGCGGATGATGACCCCGTCGCTTATGGCCTTTTCCGGCCCTCCAGGGTAGCCGCCGAGCCAGGGACGGTAGATAATGTCGGGCAGCTCGTTCGAGGCGATCATCAGGTTGAAGTTCTCGTCGGTCTGTCCCTGGGGGGGATGGATCCAGGTCACGTCGATGTCCAGCCTTCTCTGCAGCTCCTTATAAAGGGGCGTGTCGTCCAGGGTGGTGACGGAGACCGAGGAGTTGGCCCAGAGCTCCTCCCAGATGACCAGGGACCTCTCCCCGGCGGACGAGGCGGACTCATTCTTTCCATTGGCCGTCAGAACGCCCGAAAAAAGGGCGGCGGCGCATAATAACAGCAGCAGCTTTTTCATAAAAAACCTCCAATTTTTTTCTCGGAATCCCTTTCGGGGTCCCGGAAAATATTATGGCCGCACCGGAACCCCCCTGTAAATCGCCATTATGGCAGGGGGATGGACGATTCGGCAGAGGGGGATAGGCGGATCCGCAGGGGCATCGCCGATCCGATAGAAGGGCCTCTCTTCCATTCCGCAGGTCTATCACCGATTCGGCAGATTTTCCCGGTACTGGCCGGGGGTCATGCCCTCGGACTCCTTGAACGCCCTTATGTAGGCGTTGGCGTTCATGAACCCCACCTCCTCGGCGATGGCGCCCACGGTTTTCCTGTCGTCGGCCAGAAGTTCCAGGGACCGGGAGACCCGGTAGTGTTTGATATGGGCGGCCAGGCCCAGGGAGGTCTGCTCCTTGAAGAAGCGGGCCAGGTAGGCGGGGTTCCTTTCGAAATGGTCGGCTATGCCCTCGGCGCAGAGGCCCGGTTCGGTATAATGCTCCTCCACATAGGCCAGGATGTTCTCCCTCAGCCGGTCGTTATGGGTCTTCTGCCCCCTCTTGATGTGGCTGCAGACCTGGTAGAGCAGCTCCTCCATCTCGGTCTTGAGAACTTCGAAGGACTTGCAGGCGGTCAGCTTGCCCAGGGGCTTCAGATCGTGCCAGAAGCTGTCCTCCTCCCCGGCGAGGAACCGGTCCAGCCCCTTGATGAGGGTGGCGATGAGATCGTTCATGAGGCAGCGGGCCATCTCCACGGACATGAGGGAATCCCCGTCGAAATTCGCCTTGAAGATCCCGTCCAGTATCTCGAAGGCGTCCTGGTCGGAGCCGGACCGTATGGCGGCCATGAGCTTCTTCTCCTCCTCCAGGGGGTAGTAGTAGGTGTGGATCGCCTTGCAGATGTCCTCGTAGAGGATGGGCCGGGTCCTCCCCTTGACCAGGCGGAACTCCAGGGCCCGGCGCGCCTCCCGGTAGAGCTGGGAGAACCCGTCCTCCCGGGGATGGAGGAGGCTCAGCCCCATGGCCACGTTCACCGAATGGGTCTCCTCTATGTCCCCGCGGATGCGGGCCATGTCCTCCAGGATCTCGTAATAGCTGTTCCGGCTCCGGTTGACCAGATAGGCCACGTAGCCGTCCATGTCCTTGATGGGGTGCCAGAACCCGGCCTGCCCCCCCTCGGTATGGCTGAGCATGTCGATGCAGAGGTCCCGCAGGTCCGCGGGGGCGTCCTCCTCCGGCTCGATGTCCAGGAGGATGAGTAGGAAATAGGCCTTGTCGAAGCTCAGGCCCAGCTTCTCCAGGCGCTTTTCCGTCTCCCCGTCATTGGGCACTTCCCCCTTGAGGAGGCGGCGCAGCTCCCTCTGCTGCAGGATGGGCAGGTTCTCGGTCATCTCCCGGCGCAGGCGGGAGTCCTCCTCCATGGTCATGGCGATGCCCCGGGTGATGAGGCTGAATTCGTCCCCGGAGAAGACCACGGGTCCCTTCTCCTCCGGGGGCTGGATCAGGGCCAGGAGATCCAGGATGGGCCGGTAGCGGCTCTTGCTGGTGAAGTAGATGAACACGCTGCCGATGAGGGCGGAGAGGAGGAGGAAGAGCAGGTCGATGCGGTAGAGCCGGTTGAACCGGTCGTTGTAGATGTCCTCCGGGACCAGGGAGATGTAGCTCCAGGGCAGCACGTCGGACCTGTTGAAGAGGGCCGCGTAGGGGCGGTCCCCTATGAGCAGCCTTTCCATGTGCCCCGGGGGCAGGGCGAGGGGGTCGATGCGCCCCAGGAGTTCGGCGCTGGGGAAATCCTCCCCCGTGGAGAGGAGGATCCCCCTGTCCCGGTCGTAGATGGCCAGGGCGCTCTTCTCGGTCCACACCGTCTCCCCCATGAGGTCCCGGAAGAGGGCCAGATCGATCTCCGCCACGCACACCGCCCGGGCGCTGCCCGTGGTCTCCGTCACCGGCAGGGGGGTGAAGGCGGCCATGGTCCTGTAGACGTGCTCCGAATTGTCCACGGTCATGAAGGGGGAGAAGTACCGCCTCTTGATGGGGCTCAGGTGGGAGAGCCACTCCTCGTAGGAGAGGTCGATCCCGGAGAGCATGTTCCGGTAGAAGCTCTCCGAGGAGTAATACCCCGAGGGGGAGATGATCAGGTCCGGGGTGGAGAGGTAGACGTAGAAGGAGAGCACGTTCCGGTTGGCCAGCTGGACCAGATCCGGGTTGTCCCGGTCCTTGCTGTAGATAAGCCCCTCCAGGCGGGAGTTGTTGGAAACCAGGGAGGTGATGGAGAGGACGTCGTTCATGATCTTGTCGCAGTACTCCTTCAGGTGGTTCAGGATGAGGCTGTTGGCCCGCTCAGCCTCCTGTTCCAGAAGGCGGTGGCTCTGGCGGAAGACCATGAAACTGAGGAAAAGGGGAATGAGGAGGATGAGGAAGTAGGAGAAAAGAAAGCGGTAGAATACCTTGCCCCGTCTGAGCCTCTGCGTTCCCTCTCCCATATGGCCTTATCCCCCTTTCTGCGCCCTCTACTATAAGGGCAGATCCCCCCGGGGTCAATGAAAAAGGGTCTAGACCTAACGGGGAAAAAGTCCTTTAATGAGAAAAGGAGGGCCTATGGGCGAGACGATACGCTTCGGAGTATCCATGGACAGGGAACTGGTGGAGCTCCTGGACCGGCTGACCCGGAGCGGGGGCCATGAGAACCGGTCCGAAACGATACGGGGCCTTGTCCGGAAGGAGCTGGTCAGGACCGGATCCGTGGATTCGGACCGGGAGGTCATCGGCACGGTCACCCTCCTCTACCGCTACGGGACCCGCCTTCCCCGGGTCCCGGTGAGGGACTATCCCTCGGTGCGCATCACCGCCAATGTCCAGCTCCACGCGGAGGACGAGATATGCGTCAAGGTCCTGGTGGTCCGGGGCAGGGGGAGCGAGGTCGAGGGATGGGCCGGGAAGCTGCTCTCCAGCAAAAGGGTCATAGGGAAGCTCTCCATCACCGCCACGGACGAACTTTACCGGGAATTGATGGGTTGACCGGATAAATCAAAAGGATTATCCTGAATAAAAGTAACACGTTTTTTTTATTTCGTGACACATTCCGGAGGTTTACCATGATACCGACTCCCCTCAAAGGAAGATTTCCCCTGCCCCTTCCCGCCCTTCTTGTCCTCTGTTTCATCCTCCTGTCCCCATCGGGGATCCTCTTCGCCATGGCGGAGCAGGAGGCGGCCGCCCCCGGGGAAAGGACCGTGACGGACATGCGGGGCCGGAGCGTCACCATCCCCGGCGAGATAGGGAGCCTCATCGCGGTTGACGCGGGATCCCTGAGGCTGATCACCTACCTGGACAGGGCGGACCGGGTCATCGCCGTGGAGGACGGGGGCCACGGCAGGGAAAAATCGGCCTACGATTTCTTCTCCCTGGCCACCTACCGCCTCGCCTTTCCCGCCCTGAGGGATCTCCCCAGCATCGGCAGCAAGGAGAACCACGAGGGCATCATCGCCGCCGCTCCGGACCTGATCCTCTCCTCCTCCGTGGACAGGGGCCAGCTGGACCAGCTCCAGCAGGTTCTGGGCATCCCCGTCTACGGGGTGGACGTGGACGTGGAGCTCTACGACAGGGCCCTCTTCTACGACCAGCTGACCCGCCTGGGGGAGGTTCTGGGAAAGGAGGCCCGGGCGAGGGAGCTGATTGGGGGCATAGACGCCGCCCTGGGGGACATAGAGGCCCGGGCGGAGAAAGTCGCCGCTCCCCGGAGGGCCTACGCCGGGGGCATGATGTACTACGGACCCGCCGATCTTCTGCGCACCACCGGGGACTACCTCCCCTTCGATCTGACCGGCACGGATAATGTGATGCCCACCAGCCCGGCGGGGAACCGGCAGCCCTACATGACCTCCCTGGAGGATCTGGCCGCCGCCGCTCCGGACTACGCCTTTATCGACGCGGCCAACATAAACCTCTCCCGGGCCGGTTTCCAGGCCAACCGGGCCGTCCTGACGGAACGGGTTCCCGCCTTCGCCCGGGGGGAGGTCTACTCCACCCTGGTCTACAAATACTACGGGACGAACTGGGAGAACCAGCTGATCAACATCTACTTCGCCGGCACCGTCCTGTACCCGGAGCTTTACGGGGACATTGTCCTGGAGGAAAAGGCCGAAGAGATCTGGCGGCTCTTCTTTACGGTGCCCCTGGATTACAACGATGTGGTCAGCCGGCAGAACGCCCGCCCGGGTAAAGTGGACTGGCTCGACTGACATGGCCCCCTTGCAGGATCTCTACCGGAGGGAGCGGCGGGGGGGGACCCTCTTTCTGGCCGCGTCGGCTCTGGGACTTCTATTCCTTATCCTCCTTTCCGCTACCGCCGGAACCATAGCCATCCCCTTCGGGGAGGTCCTGGGTTACCTCCTCCGCCTGGACGCCTCCGGCTCCGGCCGCATCGTGTGGAACGTGCGCCTCCCCCGGATCATAGCGGCCCTCCTGGTGGGTGGGGGTCTCTCCCTTTCGGGCACGGTCATGCAGTCGGTCCTGCGCAATCCCCTGGCCTCCCCCTACACCCTGGGCCTCTCCAGCGCCGCCGCCTTCGGGGCCTCCTTCGCCATCGTCTTTTTCGGCGCCGGGACGGGGACCACCTCCACCATCATCATCAATGACTCCCTCGCGGTCACCCTCTCCGCCTTCCTCTTCTGCGCCCTCTCCACCCTGGCCATCCTGCTCCTCACGGTGCTCACCCGGATCAGCCCGGAGACCATGGTCCTGGCGGGCATAGCCATAGGCTCCCTCTTCTCCGCGGGGCTCACCCTCATGCAGTATCTGGCGGACAGCGTGCAGCTGGCGAGCATCGTCTCCTGGACCTTCGGCGATCTGGGCCGGGCCAATTGGCCCTTCCTGGGCATTACCGCCCTGGTCCTGATCCCCCTCTTCCTGCTCTTCCTCTTCTTCCGCTGGGATTTCAACGTCCTGGACACGGGGGAGGAGACCGCCCGGGGCCTGGGGGTCAGAACGGGGGCCCTGCGGATCGCCGGCATGGCCGGGGCCTCCCTCCTTTCGGCGGTGATCGTCTCCTTC
This sequence comes from Spirochaetaceae bacterium, assembly GCA_003246505.1. GTDB lineage: Bacteria > Spirochaetota > Spirochaetia > DSM-2461 > DSM-2461 > SZUA-368. The sequence goes on from QKAI01000400.1 coordinate 10,323, forward strand.
TTCGGCACCATCGCCTTCATCGGCCTCCTGGGCCCCCACATCGCCCGGAGGATTCTGGGGGGGGACCACCGCCGCCTCCTCATCGGCTCCCCCCTGGCGGGGGCCATCATCCTCCTGGGGGCGGACACGGCGGCCCGCACCGTCCTCACCCCCATGGTGCTCCCCGTGGGCATTCTCACCTCCCTGTGCGGGGGGCCCCTCTTCATCTATCTTCTGGTGGCGGGGAAACGCAAATGATCCTGGACGTGAGGGGGCTCGCCTTCGCCTACCGGAGCCATCCGGTCATCGACCGGGTCAGCTTTTCCGTGGCGGAGGGGGAGATCCTGACCATTCTGGGGCCGAACGGGGCGGGCAAAACCACCCTGCTCAAGTGCCTCAACCGCATTCTGACCCCCGGGGAGGGGGCGGTTCTGATAGACGGGGAGGACGCCCACGGCCTGGGCCGGAACAGCATAGCCCGGACCATCGGCTGGGTTCCCCAGCAGGGGGAGAAGACGCGCATGACCGTCTACGACCTGATCCTCATGGGCCGGAAACCCTATTTCCGCTGGGCCCCGGGACGGGAGGACCACCGGAAGGTGGAGGAAGCCCTGAGTCTGATGGACCTGGAGGATCTGGCCCTGCGCTACGCCGACGAACTGAGCGGGGGGGAGTTCCAGATGGTCCAGATCGTCAGGGCCCTGGCCCAGAGCCCCCGGGTCATCCTCTTCGACGAGCCCACCAGCAGCCTGGACATCGCCCATCAGCACCATCTGATGGAACGGATCCGCTCCCTCATCCACGGCCGTTCCCTGTCCGCGGTCATGACCATGCACGACATCAACCTGGCCCTGCGCTATTCGGACAAATTCCTCCTCCTCAAGGGGGGGGCCATCCATGCCGCGGGGGGACGGGAGGTCATAACCCCGGAGACGATAGGGTCGGTCTACCGGATGGACGTCCATGTGACCGAAGCCTGCGGCTATCCCCTGGTCATACCCCGGTGACCGGAGGGCAGGAAACCGCTAGAAGCGAACTTTCCCTATCCCGCTGACATAAAGGATGGTAGTATGGAGCCATGAAGAAGCTCATCTATCCCATAGTCACGGAGCGATTGAAAATAGCGCCCTACCGTCCGGAGTTCGGGGAGGACCTTTTCCAGTTGGAACAGCTGCCCCAGACGCACCGCTACAACTACTCCCCCCTTCCCTCCCGGAGGGATGTCCAGACCAGGATGGAGCGCTTACTCCGATACGACTACCTGAAACCCAGGGGGAGAATGGAATGGGCCATACTCCTCGGGGAGACGGACCGGTACATAGGCTTCATAGGATTAAAGGGGGACGACTACCCCCGGGACGGTACGGCGGAGATTTACTATACGATCCATCCGGATTTTTTCGGACGGGGCTACGGGACGGAGGCGGTCAGGGGAACGCTGGACTTCGCCTTCTCCCGGCTGGAGCTGCACCGGGTCTGGGCGGGGGCCACCTGCGAGAACGTGGGGTCCTGGAGAATCATGGAAAAGGTGGGGATGAGGCGGGAGACCCGCTGGATCAAGGACCGCCCGAAACCGGGCGAATGGATTCCGGGAAGGGGATTTGAGAAAACGGACCGGTGGGAGGACGGCTACGGATATGCGATACTCAGAGAGGAATTCCAGAACCTAGGAACGGTTACCTAACCCTCCCATCCCGTTTCGCTGTAGAATTCCCTGCTCCGGATCCCCTCGACGACCTGGCGGATGTAGGGGATCGTGTTTGCGGGAAGGTCATCCATGGGAAACCAGGACAGGTCGTCGCATTTTTCCGGCTCCCCGTTTGTGATCTGCCCGCCCCACTCGGTGACGGCAAAGAAAACATCCACCCTCTCGTTGTTTTTCGGGGCCCCCGAATTCCGGTGCATGACGTGGAGGATTCTGAGGTCCTCCTCCCTGACGGTGATTCCCGCCTCTTCCCAGGCTTCCCTTATGATGCACCGGGTAAAGGATTCGCCCCGTTCCACATGGCCGGCGATAAAGGAGTAATTCCCGTCTTCATAGCCCGTATTGAACCGTCTCAGGAGCAGTATCCTCTCCCCGTCCATGGGAATCAGATAGGAGGCGGGTACGACCCTATTTCTGTCCTCCAAGCGCGTCCTCCCCGACCGCCCGGGCCGCTTCATACTCCCCGATAAGGGAATCGGGACAGGGGGCGATCTTTTTGCCCTTCAGGTCGAAGAAACAGCCCTTCTGTACTCCCGCGCAATGGACCACCTCGCCGGAGTAGATCTCAAAGCCCATCTCCCATTTGAACCGGCCCATGTTTCTGACCCAGAGCCGTCCCTCAGGCTTATCCCCGATGGCCAGGGGCTGTTTGTACTCCGCCTCGGTTTTCATGAGCATGGGGGAAATCCCCTCCCCCATCATCTTCTCATAGGGGTAGTACCGGTCCAGGAAGAGATGGCGCAGATCCTCAAACCACCGGATATAGACAATGTTGGAAACGATTCCCATGGAATCGATATCGTAGGCTTTTATGGGGATTTCCGCCCCTATCTGCATCACTCTTTCCATGGGGAAAGAGTATCACGGAGGGGGAAGATGTTCAATATTCATTCCCCCGGGGATCAATCCGTCCGAGGGGCCCCCAGCTCACTATGGTCTTAACCCT
>QKAI01000446.1 GCA_003246505.1 Spirochaetaceae bacterium
TTATATTGTACTATTATAGTTCAAAATTTGTCAATTGAACTTTTATGGTTCATATTCTTTATTTTGTACCTGAAGGGTTCAATGATGAAAGAAATCAGGTATCCGGTGAATCTATGAGGGGAAGCCGGATCTGGAAGCTCGTGCCCTTTCCCTGTTCGCTGGACACCCCTATGGTGCCCCTGTGATCCCGGACCGTGTTGAACACCGCCGCCAGCCCCAGGCCTGTCCCTTCCCCCCGGTCTTTGGTGGTGAAAAAGGGATCGAAAATCCGGGGGAGGTTTTCCGGTGCTATTCCGCTCCCGCTGTCCCGAACTTCCAGGAGGATCGACTCGCCCTCTCTTCCTGTTCTGATGGTCAGGACACCCCCCTTTGCCATGGCCTGGGAGGCATTGATCCCCAGGTTCATCAGAGCGCTCTGGAGCCGGGCTTCGTCCCCTTTGATCCTATCCGCCTCTGCCTCCAGCATCGTCTCTATTTTTATATTGCTCCCTATGGTTTTACTGAGGATGGCCACCACCTTCCCTATGCAGATGTGAAGGAACAACGGTTTACGGGCCAGGGGTTCCTTCCGGGAAAAGGATAGCAGGCTGGAGGTGAGCTCCGCCGCCTGTTCCGCCGCATTGACGATGATGTCCAGATGATCCCCGACGGTTTCATCCCCGGCGATGGAATGGCGCAGGAGGTCGCAGGAACCGAGGATGCCCCCGAGCATGTTATTGAAATCGTGGGCGATTCCCGCGGCCAGTCTGCCAATGGCTTCCATCTTCTGGCTCTGAATGAGGGATTCCTGAAGCCGCAGTTCCTCCGTAATATCCCGGAAAACGATGACCGCCCCCGTTATATGCCCCTGGGTATCCCGTACCGGGGCCATGCTGTCCGCAACGGGGCAAGCCCTGCCCCCGGCGGTCAGGAGCAGGGTATTCTCCGGCAGGGTCTGGAATTCTCCGGTCCTGAGAACTTTTTTTAAAGGATTTTCCGCTTCCCCGTCGTGGTAACGGAAGATTCCCCCCATATCCGGGCAGTCTTCGAAATCGGATACCCTCCGCCCGGTTAGCTGCTCCGCGGCGGGATTCATGAGACAGATCTTCCCTTCCCCGTCTGTAACGATAACCCCGTCCCCTATGGAATCCAGGATGGTCTTGAGCCTTCTTTCCCTCTCCCGCGTCTCCTGTTCCGCCCTCTTTATCCGGGTAATGTCGTGGGCCGTTCCTTTGATGTATTCAAGGGTGCCCTCCCCGTCGAAAAGGGGCTCAAAGTTCGATTCGTACCACCGTTCCTCCCCGTCGGGGCGGAATATTCTCATCTCATACCATCCCGGACGCCGTTCGTCTATGGAACGCTGGATCAATTGGGGGGCTATGCCCCTTTCCTCCTCCCGGGAAAAGAGGAGTATCCTGTCTATGCTCGGGATGAATTCCCCCTTCTTCACCCCGAAGATATTGTATACTTCATCGGACCAGACTACCTGTCCCGTGGGGATATGCCAGTCCCAGTAGCCGAAATGGGCTATGCTCTGGGCCTCCTCCTGGCGGGCGATAATCTGATCCTGGTCCGATAGGGGGGTAATACGGATGAGGATAGAGAGCTCATCCTCCAGTTGAATCGGCTCCAGGAGGACCTGATATTCTAAGAAGCGATTCTGCTCCAGGGGCAATCTCAGGTGCCTATGGGTGATGATTTTTTTATTTTGAATAATCTCCCCATACCCGGGATTTCGGCCCAGGCAGTAGTCACGCCGCCATGAACCGCGTGAGCCCCCTCTATGAAAGGGGGCTTCGGAAAAATAACCGTCCCAGGATGGATTGGTACAAAGGAGAACGTCCTCCCGGATCAGGCCGTTAGGTTCTTCCGACGAAGAGAATAATTTCGTGAAAATATCTTCTATCCTCATCTTTTTCCGATGCGATTCGGTTCGCTCCCTTTTTTAATAGTAGGGATGGCAGAGGGAATAGTCAAATTTTTTTGTCCCCCGGGAGTGGCCGGGAGGGGGAGCAAAAAAAACCGGCCCCGGGGCCGGCTACAGGATTTATTCCTGATCGAATAGAATCTTTATCACATCATCGTAATGGGTGACCGGATGAAAGGTGATGCCCTTCTTTATATGTTCCGGTATTTCATCAAGATCCCTTTCGTTCGCCTCGGGGATGATGATGTCCCTTATCTTGTTTCTCCGGGCGGCGATGGTCTTCTCCTTGAGACCCCCGATGGGCAGGACCTTGCCCACCAGGCTCAGCTCACCGGTCATGGCCGTGGCCGGCTTGATCTTCTTTCCCAGGGCCAGGGAGAGGAGGGCCGTGGTCATGGTTATGCCCGCGGAGGGGCCGTCCTTGGGGGTGGCCCCCTCGGGGATGTGGAGGTGGATGGTGTTGCCCTCGAAGAATTTCTTGTCCACTCCCAGGTCGTCGGCGATCTTGCGGGTATAGGTGTAGGCGATGCTGGCGGACTCTTTCATCACGTCCCCCATCTGGCCGGTCAGCTTGAACCCTTCCTTGCCCGGAATGGCCACCGACTCTATGATAAGGGTGTCGCCCCCCAGACTGGTCCAGGCCAGGCCTATGCTGGTGCCCGGCTTGTCCGCCTTCTTGATCTCCCCTTCCCGGAAGTAGGGCTTCTGCAGGTACTCCTCCAGGTTCTCCCTGGTGATGGTATAGGGGAGCTCGTCCTTCCCTTCCACCACCTTCCGGGCCACCTTCCGGTGTATCCGGTCTATGCTCTTTTCAAAGTTCCGCATACCCGCCTCCCGGGCGTAACCGTCGGCGATGGCCTCCAGGGCGTTTTTGCGGTAGCGGATGGAGTTCTTGTCCAGCCCGTGGGTCTTCAGGGATTTGGGGATGATGTACCGTTTGGCGATCTCCACCTTCTCGTCGGTGATGTAACCGGAGAGGCGGATGACTTCCATCCTGTCCAGAAGGGGCCGGGGTATGGTGTCCATGCTGTTGGCTGTACAGATGAAGAGGATATGGCTCAGATCGAAGGGAATGTCCAGGTAGTGGTCCCGGAACTCCACGTTCTGTTCCGGGTCCAGGGCTTCCAGAAGGGCCGAGGAGGGATCCCCCTGGTAGCTGGCCCCCAGCTTGTCGATCTCGTCTATCATGAAGACCGGGGCCTTGGATTTGACGATCTTGAGCCCCTGGATGATCTTTCCGGGCATGGAGCCGATGTAGGTCCTCCGGTGGCCCTTGATCTCCGCCTCGTCCCTCATCCCCCCCACGGAAAATCGGAAGAACTTGCGGTTGAGCGTATCGGCGATGGATTTTCCTATGGAGGTCTTACCCACGCCGGGGGGGCCCACCAGCAGGACGATGGAGCCCTTGGTATCGTTCTTGAGCTTCCTGACCGCCAGATACTCCAGTATGCGTTCCTTCACGTCCTCCAGGCCGTAGTGGTCACGGTTCAGGATCTTCTCTCCCTTGGCCAGGTCCACGTTGTCCGGTTCCGGATCCTCCCAGGGGAGGTTGACGATGGTGTCCAGATAGTTGCGGGTGACGATGTATTCAGAGGACTGGGGCTCCATGATGGCGAATTTTTCCAGCTCCGACTCCACCTGCTCCTTCACTTCCCCTTCGAAGTCGAGCCGGTCGATGATCTCCTTATACTTCTGGTACTCACTGGACCGGGCGTCCGAGGGTTCCCCCAGCTCCCGCTTGATCTCCTTCAGCTCCTCCCGCAGGAAGTACTCCCGCTGGTTCTTCTCTATTCTTTCATTTATCTCCGTGGCCACCTTCTTCTGGATGCGGATCAGATGCTGCTCGTTCTTCATGAACACCAGCACCTGTTCAATGCGGTTCCTCACGTTAAAGGTTTCCAGTATCTTCTGCTGCTTGAGCCGGTCCACATTGAGTATGGAGGCGATGAAGTCGGCGATTTTTCCGGGGTTGTCTATGTTCACCATGTTCAGGCGCATCTCCTCGGTAAAGAGGGGATTGTCCTGGCTCAGCTCCTTCATCTCCTGCAGCAGGGAACGGGTCAGGGCCTTGAGTTCCTCGTCCGGCCCCTCGGATATGTCGTCCACGTAGTCCACCTTGGCCAGGAAGGGGGATTTCTTGCTTACGTAATTCTTGATGATGAACCGTTTGACCGTGGTGATGAATATGTTCATGCTCCCGTCGGGGAGCTTGATGCGCTTGACGATTTTGGCGGCGGTCCCCACCTGAAAGAGGTCATCCGAGGTGGGCATGTCCTGGTCGTCCTCCCGGGTCAGCACCAGTCCGATGGTGTTGTCCGCCTCCATGGCCTTTTCCACCAGGAGCTTGTCGTCCTCGGAGGATATCATGATGGGGGTGAAGATACCCGGGAAGATGGGTTTCCCCAGAAGGGGGATAATATAAAGGATATCCGGCAGATTCTGATCTGTTTGTATAATGTCTTTGGCTTCCATTCCTGTCATCTCCTTTTTTTATGCCATTGAAAATACGAATTTTCCCGCCCCGGGACAACCATTTTTCTTAAAGATAGGGCAGATGATAGAAATTTTCCAACACCTTTTCTGCTGAATCCATTGGAAAATTGCCAATCAATGGGAAAAGTCCCACTATTTGTGATCAATGGAGCTGGAAAAGGGGCTTCCGGGGCGGAATGGGACTTGGTACGGATTTTGCAATTTAGTAGGGGATTGAATGAATGGTTCAATGAAAAAAGGAGGGGCCCATGGAAGCCTTGATTATATTGGGATTAGTTTTTTTCTTCGGTATCGGATTTGTGTTTGAGGTCATCGGGTTTATTTTCCGACTGCTTTTCTCCGGTCTGGGCGTTGTGCTGGGCCTCGTGGCCGCCGCGGTTATCGCCATAGTGGCGGTTCCCTTTCTCTTCGGGATCATCGGCTTTATCCTTCCCCGGGGACTGATCATTCTGGGAATCATCTTCCTGATCGCCATGATTTCGAACCGGTCCCGGCGGTGGGAGAACAGGTACCGCTACTGATCGGCCTTGCGGGCGCTCAGAAGGCCGCAGGCCGCTTCTATATCCCCGCCCCGGGAATTTCTTATGGTGGCTGTCAGGCCTTTGCCGTTCAGAAAATCCCGGAATTCCTCGGCCCTGGCCCGGGAGACGCCGTGCCAGGGAAGGTCGGTCCCCTCGTTGTAGGAGATGAGGTTCACCCGGGTGCGCAGGCCGTTCAGGAGCCGGACCAGCTCCTCCCCGTGGCGTCGGCTGTCGTTTTCCCCCTCTATGAGGGTGTATTCGAAGGTCAGGCGACGCTGCCCTTTGAAGAGCTCCCGGTTCTTCTTGAGAAGATCCACCACCTCCCTCAGGGGGTATTTGTTTTCCACGGGCATGAGGGCCGCCCTCTCCCCGGGGAAGGGGTTGTGCAGGCTGTAGGCCAGATGGCACTCCGATTCCCTGAGGAATCGCTCCAGACCGGGGATAATGCCCACGGTGGAGACGGTGATGCGCCGGGGGCTCAGGCCGTAACCCCAGTCGGACGTCATGATCTCCAGTGTTCTGAGAAGATTATCCAGATTATCCAGGGGCTCCCCCATTCCCATGAATACGAAATTGGTCACACCGTCCCGGAAAGGCAGGGAGCCGTACTGGTTAAGGATATCCCGGGGAGCGAGCTGCTCCTTCAGACCCATGGTTCCGGTCATGCAGAACTTGCAACCCCATTTGCACCCCCCCTGGGTGGAGAGGCAGAGGGTGGAACGCTCCCGGTCGGGAATCCAGGCCGATTCTATGAAGTGATTCTTTCCGGTGCGGAAGAGATACTTGCGGGTCCCGTCCGCCGAGAGGGATTCCTGCAGGGGAGGGGCTTTCCCTATTTCATAGCTATGTTCCAGCTTCTCCCGGAAGCCCCGGGAGAGATTGGTCATGTCCCCTATGGATTCTGCGTTCTTACCGTAGAGCCATTGGGCCAGCTGGGCGGCTCTGAAGGGTTTCTCCCCCGCCCCTAAGGCTATCTCCTTGAGCTCCGCCAGTGTTTTTCCGTACAGGTAATCCATCACCGCCAGTATAGCAAAGGGACCGCCCCTTGACCAGAGCCGATTCGTGGCCCTAATATGGATTCATGGAAAAGAGAATCGGCGGAGTCACCATCATCGTGAAAAACAGGGAATCGGTGGAACGGCTTAATCATATCCTTTCAGAGCATGGGGGGATCATCCGGGGGCGTATGGGCATTCCCTTTCCCGAAAGCGGCATTAGCGTCATATCCCTCATCGTGGAGGGGACCACCGACGGCATTGGGGCCATGACGGGAAAGATCGGACGCCTGGAAGGGGTGGAGGTCCGCTCCGTTCTGGCCAAGGAGATTTTTTCCCCGGTCGATTAGGGAATCTCTTTACTTTTTATATATTATTTATTATATATATTCCATGCCATTCAAACGGGAAATAACAAGCTATAGTGAATTAACATCCCTATTGAGCGAAAAGGGACGGTTCCATTTTCTCTATATGACCCTGCCCGACTGCGGGGTGTGCGACGTGGTCAGACCAAAAATAGAGGAAATGCTATCACGCCATCCGGAGCTGGAGGGAAGCTATATCAATCTGGCCTGTGATCCCGCCATAGGGGGGCAGCACTCCGTATTTTCCGTACCCGCCGTTCTCATTTTCCGGGATGGCCGGGAGCTCTTCCGGGAGGCCCGCTACCTGGTCATTGATGTGATCGAACCGCAGATAGAAAGGATTCTGTTAAATTTCTCCTGAATCCCCATCCCGGTCATCGGCGAAATCCAGGGATATCCTCAGGAATTCCTCCTGCCTTTTCAAAAAGGCCTCCACGATTTCCGGCTGGAAATGTGTCCCCGATCCCTTGTTGATAATCTCAACGGTCTTTTCATGGTCTATGGCCTCCTTATACGGGCGTTTCGTCCTGAGCGCATCGTAGACGTCGGCGATGGCCATGATGCGGGCGGATAGGGGGATTCTCTCTTCCGCCAGACCGTCCGGATATCCGCTGCCGTCCCACTTTTCATGGTGGTGGCGCACCAGCTGGATCCCTATGGTCAGAAAAGAGGATACCCCTATCCGGTCCATGGCCGCCCTGAGAATCCCGGCGCCCATGGTGGTATGGGTCTTCATCACCTCAAATTCCTCCTCCGTCAGTTTTCCCGGCTTAAGCAGTATTTTATCGGGAATCCCCACCTTCCCTATATCGTGGAGGGGCGCCGATTGTTCCAGATCCTTAATGTATCCGGGGGTCAGATATTCGGAATACTCCCTGAGCATTTTCAATTCCTCTGCGAGAAGGCGGCAGTACTTTTTTGTCCTGATGATATGCTTTCCCGTCTCCTGATCCTTCAGCTCCGCCAGCATGGACATGGAGAGTATGGTGACGTTCTGGGTTTTTTCCTGATAGAGAATCGTATTCTTGAGCCTGACGATGATTCTTATGAAGAAAAGGGCCATAAGGCCTATCAGGACAATGCTCAGGAGCGAATTGAAGCGGCTCATCCTCAGGGTGGGGG
>QKAI01000290.1 GCA_003246505.1 Spirochaetaceae bacterium
CACAGGTTGAGTTTTAATGGCAAGGTTCGACTGGAAAGAAAAGGAATCGAAAGCAATCCCCGCCCCGGGGCGCTAGGCTTATTCCCCTGTCATTCCTTATGTGCTACTATGGGGGGAAGGAGTTTCTCTTGGCCCATCTGACCTGCCGTTTTTTTTCCCGCACCCTGAATATGGCCTCCACCCTGTCCGCTATCCTGCCCGAGGGCCTGGCACCGGGTGAAAAGTGCCGTACCCTGTGGCTGCTCCACGGCTATACGGAGGATCACACCGCCTGGTGCCGGCGCACCTCCCTGGAACGGTACGTGGACGGCACGGGACTGGCGGTCGTCATGCCCGACGGGCACAACGGCTACTATACCAACATGAAGCGGGGGAGGGCCTACTGGGACTTCCTCTCCGAAGAGCTTCCGGCCATCGCCCGCTCCCTCTTCCCCCTCTCGGACAGGCGGGAGGACAACTATGCGGCGGGCCTTTCCATGGGGGGGTACGGGGCCTTCAAGCTGGCTTTGCGCCGCCCGGACCTGTTCGCCGCGGCGGGCTCCTTCGCGGGAGCCGTGGATATCCTGAGCCCCGTCATGAGGAGGCGGAACGGGGACTTCCCCCTGATCTTCGGAGAGACGGCCGATCGGGAGGATGATCTCTTTGCCCTGGCCTCCCTGCGGAAGGAGGAGGGGGCCGATATCCCCCGGCTCTTCCAATTCTGCGGCACCGAGGATTTTCTCTACAAGGACAACCGCCGCTTCCGGGACCATCTGGAGAGCCTGGGCATACCCGTCGCCTGGCAGGAGGAGAAGGGCATCCACGACTGGGATGTCTGGGACAGGAACGTCCCAGGATTTCTGGAGTGGCTGTGTCGTCCCTGATCCACTCCCTCCTCCTGGTTTTCACGGGCCTCTCCGCGGGCTATCTCCTACAGAGAATCCGCCCCGCCGACTACCGGAGGGTCCGGCAGCGCATCCAGGTTTTCTCCCTGGTCTTTCTCTCCCCCTTCACCATCATCAGCACGGTCTGGATAGCCCCCTGGAGGCACTGGGAGATGTTCTCCCTGCCCCTTATCGGGGTGACAGCTCTGATGCTGGGCTCCTTCAGCGCCCTCTTCCTGGGGAGGCGGATGGGAATGAGCCGGGAACAGCAGGGGGTCTACTTCGTCTGCGGGGGATTTTCCAATCTGGGATCCCTGGGGGGGCTTATCTCCTACATGCTCCTGGGGGAGGGGGGCTACGCCCTGGTCCCCTTTTACAGCCTCTTCGAGCGGTTCTGGTATTTTCTGGCCGGTTTCCCCATGGCCAAGAGCGTAAGCCCCACCTGCGCCGGTACGGGGAAAAGGCTCTCGGTCAAGCAGATCCTCCTGGATCCCTTCGTGTCGGTCACCCTGGCGAGCACCCTGGCCGGCATGGCATTGAATCTGACCCTTCCCCGGCCCCCGGTTCTGGGCCGGATCAACGGCGTGCTGATTCCGGTCAGCTCCTTCGTCCTCATGGTTTCCATAGGCCTGGCCATGAAATTCGGTCCCATGCGCTCCCATCTCAAGGCGGGATTGGTCATGGGGGGGATCAAGGGACTGCTCCTGCCCCTCTATGGGCTGACTGTGGGGCTGCTCTTCGGTCTGGGCCATGTGGCGGAGGGGCTCCCCCTCAGGCTGGTGCTCATCGAATGCGCCATGCCCGTGGGCTTCACCGCCCTGGTGCCCCCCACCATGTACGATCTGGACCTGGACCTGGCCAACACCTGCTGGTTCCTCACCACCATGGGCCTCGTGTTCGTCGTGCCCCTTCTCGGCCTTATTCTGCCCCTGCTGTGACCGTCTCCAGCCAGCGGTCGGCGATGATCCTGTGGCCCGCGGCGGAGGGGTGGACCCCGTCGGGGAGCCAGTACTCCGGACCGGTCAGGGCGGCTTTCTCCTTAAACATGTCCTGAAGGGGGACGAAGAGGGTATCGAATTCGGCGCTGAGCCTTTTTATGATACCCCGGCGCTCGTCCATTTCGGGGATCCAGTCGGGCCGGACCTCCCCGCAGGGGAGGACGAAGGGTTCCATGAGGACGAGGCGGACTCCGGGGAGGACCTTCACCGTCCACTCAAGAAGCATGCGGTAGACCGTCTCGAAGCGGTCCGGCTCCACCCCGTTGCTGTGCTTGGAGTCGTGCCAGGTGTCGTTGACCCCAATGAGTATGCTGATGATGTCCGGCCTGAGGTTCAGGGCGTCCGCTTTCCACCGGGCGTAGAGATCCACGATCCGGTTGCCGCTGATGCCCCGGTTGAGGAAATCCAGGCTGTCCTGGGGGCGCCGGGCGCGCAGATCGGCGGTGATGAGTCGGGGGTAGCCGTCCCCCATCTCCCTGTTGCGTATCGGTTCCTCCCACTCCTTGCGGCGCTGGCAGTCGGTTATGGAATCGCCCTGGAAAAGGACCAGGCTGTTGTTCTTTATCACGGATACACCTCCCGAATGGGATTATCCCAGTTTTTTCCTCCCTTGGAAAGGAGAATCTGTAAAAAAAACAAAAAAATGGAGAGGGATTGCAGCGGTTAGGGGCCCCCGGCGCCGGTCTGACCGGAGGAAAGACCGAGGGAGCGCCGGGGGGAAGCCCCTTCGAGCGGAAAGCCCGGCCCCGGGAGGAGCCCGGGGCGACCTGAATGGGCTAGAGGGTCACTTCCACGCTGTTTTTATCCGCCGGGACTTCCAGGAGGAGGCCCTTGCCGGTTTTCTTAAGATCCCCCCCCGAGACAGGGTCCGTGCGGAAGAGGACCTTCCAGGGTTTGGCCTGTGAACTCCCCTTGCGGGCGACGGTGATTCTGCCGTCCCTCCGCCGGGCGGTGAATAGGGCTTCCGGATTTCCTTCCCTGTCAAAGAGTTCCGCCTCGACGGGGCTTCCCTCTTTAAGGCCGAAGACCTGGACGGTCACCCCGTCGCCGTAGTCGTAGGAGGGTACGTCCTCCACGGAGCCGGTGAGGATGACCGTGTTGTCCCTGACCATGACCGGCAGGCCGAAGTAGTCATGCCTTTCTCCTCTCCAACCGCCGCCGAGGGCCCGTTCCCCGGTGAGGAAGTTGGTCCACTCCCCCGGGGGAAGGTAGTAGGAGACCTCCCCGGTCTCGCTGAACAGGGGCGCCACCAGGAGGGAGTCCCCGAAGTAGTACTGCCTGTCCAGGCCGGCGCAGGCCGGGTCGTCCCCGTGCTCCAGGATCATGGGGCGCATCATGGGCACCCCGGTCCTGTGGGTTTTGACGGCCTGGGCGTAGATGTAGGGCATGAGGGCGCACTTGAGCTTTGTGAAGTGCCGCAGCACGTCGCAGGACTCGCCGTCGAAGTTCCAGGGAACCCGGTAGGACTCGTTCCCGTGGAGCCGGGAGTGGGAGGAGAAGGTCCCGAAGGCGATCCACCGCTTGTAAAGGTCCGGGGTGGCCGTGCTTTCGAAGCCGCTTATGTCGTGGCTCCAGAAACCGAAGCCGGAGAGGGCCAGGGAGAGGCCCCCCCGCAGGGTCTCCGCCATGGATTCGTAGGTGGCGGCGCAGTCTCCCCCCCAGTGGACCGGGAATTTCTGCCCCCCCGCCGTGGCGGAACGGGCGAAAACCAGGGCCCTGCCCCTGCCCAGCTCCTCCTCCAGGAGCTCGAAGACGGTTTTGTTGTAGAGGTAGGTGTAGAAGTTGTGCATCTTCATTGGGTCTGAACCGTCGTGCCAGACCACATCCGTGGGGATCCGCTCGCCGAAGTCGGTCTTGAAGGTGTCCACCCCTTGGCGCACCAGGGCCCGGAGCTTCTCCCGGTACCACTGGACGGCGCCGGGATTAGTGAAATCCACCAGCCCCATGCCGGCCTGCCACTTGTCCCACTGCCAGACGTGGCCCGCCGGGGTCATGACCAGGTAGCCCTTCTCCATGCCCTCCTCAAAGAGGGGGGACTTCTGGGCGATATAGGGGTTGATCCAGAGGCAGATGCTTAAGCCCCGGTCTTTGAGGCGCTTCAGCATGCCCTCCGGATCGGGGAACTGGTCCCGGTCCCACTGGAAGTCCACCCAGCGGTACTCCTTCATCCAGAAGCAGTCGAAGTGGAAGACGTGGAGGGGGATGTCCCTCTCCCTCATCCCGTCAATAAAGCCGGTTACGGTCTTTTCGTCGTAGGAGGTGGTGAAGGAGGTGGTGAGCCAGAGGCCGAAGGACCAGGAGGGGGGCAGGGCGGGCCTGCCCGTCAGGCGTGTGTAGTTCTCCAGGACCTTCTTGAGGCTTCCCCCGCCGATGAGGTAGTAGTCCATCACCTCCCCTGGAACGGAGAACTGCACCGCGCTCACCACTTCCGAGCCCACCTCGAACTGGACCCGCCCCGGATCGTTAACCAGGACGCCGTAGCCCCGGCTGGAGAGGTAGAAGGGGATGTTCTTGTAGGTCAGCTCGCTGGCGGTTCCCCCGTCCTCGTTCCAGATATCCACCGGCTGGCCGTTCTTGACGAAGGGGGTGAACCGCTCCCCCAGGCCGTAGACCGTCTCACCCACGGAGAGGGCCAGGTATTCGCACATGTAGGTCACCCCCCCTTCCGGGGCGTAACCCTGGTAGTGGGGGGCGTCCACGGTCATGTGCCCCCCGAGCCTTCCCGAGGAGCGGGTGAGGTATTTCCCCCCCTGGGCGAACCGGAGCTCCCAGGGGGCATCTTTCTTCCCTATGCTGACGGAGAGGCCCCCGGAGGTGAAGACCGCCTCGTCCTCCCCGTCCTCCAGGGAGACATTCTCCGATACCCCCCCCTCCAGAACGAAGGAGGGGCCCCCGTCCCAGTGCCCCCTGTAGTGGATGGTCCTGACCCGGATCACGTCCCCGAAGGGGGAGCTGATCTCCGTTGTCAGGAGGGGGCTGTTGAGGGTGCCCCCCCTTCCGCCAATCCTTTTCGTGGCCGAATAGAGGGTCATTTTTGAACCGTCCCCCTCCCTATCGCGCAGCTCTACGGGGTTGCTCAGGTAGACTCCCTTCTTAAGGCCCCAGTAACCGTCTCTGAATTTCATATAGCTCTCCCCGGGGCGACTGTCCGGCGAACAGGCCCCACTTGGTATGACTCTGTTGGAATATGGATAATAAATATCATATGACATACGTATATCATGCGGTATGGCAGCTGTCAATCTTTTTAGCACTTCCTTCTCCCCCGTAGGGAAAGGACAGGCCTTGCGGGAGGGGCGTTTCGTTGCCTTTTCTGTGAAATTCGGCTATTATACCCTTGTATTGACAATTATCCGGAGGGGAGGGGTGTGATGTGCGTATAACACAAAAAGATCTGGCCGAGCAGCTGAATGTCTCTCTCATCACCGTTTCCCGCGCCCTGAACGGCACCGGCTATGTTTCCCGGGAGCTCAAGGAGAGGATCATCGCACATGCCCGGAGCATGAACTATACCCCCCACAAGGCTTCCCAGGTCCTGGTCCGGAACAGGGTGCGGAAGATAGGCTTCTTCTCCTCCACCTATCCCTCCTATTTCTGGAACGATGTCCGCAAAGGGGCGGCCGTGGCCGGGGAACAGCTGGAGGGGTTCAACTACCAGGTGGGATACCACGCCATACCGGACGGCGACACGGACCGCTATGTCCGCACCCTCGAGAGGGAGGTGGAACAGGGCCTGAGCGGGGTCGCCCTGGTGAATCAGAGGCAGTATGACATGGACCGCATCTTCCGGGTCATAGAAGGGGCGGGCCTGCCCTATGTGACTTTTAACGTGGATGCCCCCCGCAGCGGGAGGCTCTGCTACATCGGCACCGATTACAGGGCGGGGGGAAGGCTGGCCGGGGAATTCATAGGCAAAATGCTCACCCTCAGGGAGAAGGCCCGGGTCCTTGTCATCAATCTGAACGAGAGCCTTCCCGACAGGCCCGGCGCCCCGGACATCAACAGCGCCCGCCAGGCCGGTTTCCTGCAGGTCATGGGGGAGAGATACCCCCGCATCGCCTGCGAGGTCGCCATGGTCACCACCCATTACGACGCGGTGGACCGGGACACGCAGATTTCCGACCTCCTCCGGGAGAAGAGGGGGAAGGTGGACGGGGTCTATCTGATCCCCGCTTTCAACAACATTTTCCTCAGCTCCCTGGAGAGATTCGACTACCGGAAGACGGTGACCCTCCTCCACGAGCTGGACCAGTCCGCCTTACGCTATCTGGAGACGGACCTCCTTTCCGGCGTGATCTATCAGAATCCCGTCTTCCAGGGATACTACGCCGCCAGGATGCTGGAGCATATCCTCGAAACCTCAAGGGAGGAGAGACTCCGGGACAGGGTGATCGCCCACAATATGATTCTGGCGGAGAACCGGGATCTCATCTCTAACCACTTCGTCTACGCCGATCCGGCGGAGTGAATAAGATTTTTATATACAGGGACGGTTTATTTCCCTATATTTAGGGTATGAATAACAAGAAAACCGTTGCCGTCGGCCTTTCGGGGGGAGTGGATTCCTCCGTGGCCGTGATCCTGCTGAAGGAGCAGGGATACGACGTGACCGGGGTGCACATGCATCTGGTGGAGGGGGACAGCTCCTCCGACGCCCGCCGGGTCGCGGATATATTGGGCATTCCCTTTTACGATATAGATATGCGCGATGCCTATCGAGAGAAGATCGTGGAGTACATCCGCTCCGATTACGCCATGGGACGCACCCCCAACCCCTGCGTCCGGTGCAACCGGGAGCTCAAGTTCGGTCTTTTCTGGGACCGGGCCATGGAGAGGATGGGACAGTGCGACTTTTTCGCCACGGGCCACTACGCCCATGTGGAGCGGGACGCCGCCACGGGGAGGTTCCTCCTGCGCAAGGGGCTCCACGGGGATAAGGACCAGGCCTACTTCCTGTCCATGCTCTCCCAGGAGCAGCTGGGCCGGGTTATCTTCCCCTTGGGGGACCTGGAGAAGCCCCGGGTGAGGGAGATCGCCGAAAGGGCGGGCCTCTTCACGGCGCAGAAAAGGGAGAGCCAGGACCTGTGCGTGGGGGAGTACCGCCTCTTTCTGGATGAGGGGAAGGGGCCTGGCGAATTTGTCGACCGGGAGGGACGGATACTGGGGGAGCACCGGGGCATCGAGCAGTATACCGTCGGCCAGAGGCGTGGACTGAACATCGCCGCGGGGTATCCGGTATACGTGACCGCCATCGACAGGGAGAACAACCGGGTCGTCGTGGGCCCCGACGGGGATCTCATGGCGAGGGAGCTCATCCTGGGGAAGGTCAACTGGGGGGCCGTGGTGAATCCGGAATTACCCCGCAGGACCTTCGGAAAAATCCGCTATCGGGACAGGGCGACCCCCTGCGTCGTGGAAAGGGGGGAGGAGGAGGGACGGTTCCTCGTCCGGTTTGACGAGCCGAAGCGGGCCGTGA
>QKAI01000545.1 GCA_003246505.1 Spirochaetaceae bacterium
GATAGGCCTGATTCGCCTTGGTCTTCCACAGATCCTGAATGATCTGGTAGGCGGACAGATAATCGCCGGCCACGAATTTCTCTTCCGCATTCTGGTAGAGACTGAGAGAGGCGGAGGAGAGGACCACCGTGGTCTGTCCCCCTTCGTAGAGGCGCATCTGGTCGATGAGCTCGCTGGCGGCGGAATTGTTGGGGTTCAGGGAAATGGCTTCGCTCAACTGGGCTATGGCCCCGGCGAAAAGGTTCAGGTTACCCGAATCGAATACGGCCTTGGCGCTGGCGTAGAGCTGGTTGCTCCTGCGGAGCACCGCCGGGTCGGGGGGGGGTATTTTGATGCCCAGATCATATTCCAGGGTCAGGATGTTCCTCTGTATGTTGCTGTAATCGGGGATGATCTCCGCCAGATCCTTCAGTTCGATGTAGGCCTGTTCCTTCTGAAACTCCATCTTCTGAAGGGCGTTGCGGTATTTGTCGGCGAAGGTGACCGAAAAATTATCCTCGTCAACCGCTTTGAGAATGCGCAGTTTCAAGACGCTTGCGTTCTGGTTCAGGGGCATGAGAATGAGCACCTGATTGAGAAAATCGTCCGCCCGGTTGAAGCTCTGGATGCTCTCCACCCGGCGGCTGTCCTTCAGGAGCCTCTGCCCCTCCTGGTAGTTTTTCCAGGCCAGGTTCAGGAGCTGGGAAATTTCGTTATACAGGGGGTTGCTTTCTTCCAGAAACCGCCCCGATTCAACGGAGAGGGCCGTACGGACCAGGCTCATCCAGTAGGCGAGCTCGCTGTTCTCCTCCGTGTTGGTGGTGAACCATTTGTTCTCCGCCTGGATCAGCCGGGCCTCGCTCTGGGCGTAGAGCCCCTGGAAATAGAGATTCTTGCCCTGGTTGATGAGCTCGCGCACCTCCCGGATGACTTTCTTGTTCTCCTCGTCCACGATGCGGGCCTGGAGGGAGGCGATCCTCCGGTCCAGATCGTCCCGGTCGAAGCTGTCCTCGTCGTAGGAAAGGGCGGAGACGTAAAGTTCCTGGGCCAGGGAGAGTTCGTCCCGGGCCAGCTGGAAATTGCTGTTACCCAGCTGCCTCTCCGCCTGGGCGTATCGGAATTCCCCGGCGTTGTAATCCCTCTGGGCCAGATAGATGAAATTTTCCCCGTCCTCCCTCAGCAGGGCCAGTTCCTGGGAGAAGGCCCCGTTCCGGGAGAGCAGGGCGTTTATCCGCTCCAGGTAGGGATCAAGGCGCGGCCCGTCCTGTACCCGTGACTGCTCTTCCTCATAGGTATCCCGATATCTCTCCCCGTCCCTGGTCAGCGTGGCGAGCTGATTGGACAGGAGGGTCAGATCGGCAAGGGCTCTCTGGGGATAGCGGAAGAGCAGATCCTGCCCCTCCCCCTCGGATATCCCCCCGATGTACTCCTTGTCCAGGGCCAGGCGCCTCTCGTACTCCTCCATGAGGGATTCGGGGTTGCGGATATCCCAGTCGGCCATGGCCACCACGATATCCGTTTCCAGGGTCTGCCCCCGGGCGATCAGCCTGTCCGTATAATCCATGGCCCGCAGCTGCGGCGCCCCGGACCTGTTTTTGAGGAGGGGGTCCCCTTTCCATCGTTCGTTATCCCTTTCCAGGGAGTCCTTCAGGGGGAGCAGGCCGTTCCAACCGGAGAGAACCGTTTCCCGCTGGGCGGGAAAGTCCGCACGGGTTCCGTTCCGGAAGGCCAGTTCGTACCTGTCCATATTTTCCTGGCCCTGGAGCAGATTTTCATAGGGTTCGTACAGGCCGGAGCGTTCCCGGGCCATGCGGTAACTGTCGTAGTATTTTTCGGCGATCCGCCTGCCCAGCCGGTCAAGACTGCCGTCGCTGTTCAGATACACCCGGCGGAAGGAGAGGGAGAGGAGATCGTTGAGCTCCTCCGTCCTGTCGGAGGCGGTCCCGAAATACCGGCGGGAGCTGGACCAGAATCTCTGGTCGTAATTGCTCAGGGCGATGGCGTAATCGCTGTTCTCCCGGTCTGAGAGAACGGCAAGGGCCCGGTCCAGGGAGGATTCCATGTAGTAGTCCAGGGCCACCGTGATACCCTCGTAGGCATCTACGTTAAGACGGCCGGCGAGAAGACGATTCATAAAAGAGAGATGGAAATCGTCCACCCCCTGGTTCCCTTCGGCCACAAGCTGGTTCTGTCTGTCGTAGACAGTGGAAATGAGATAGATGCGGTTCCTATAATCCTCCAGCTCCCCCATATCGTCCAGGAACGAGGTCAGCACGGCCCCGCTGCCCTCCCTGAGACCGGTCTCTTGCCCTTCGGTCAGGGCAAATCGGTCCCAATCCTCCTGCACCCGGGTCAGTATGCCGGTCAGCTCGTCGTAGGCCCGGTAGACCGGATCCTTGATTAGGTCGCCGTATTCGCTCTCGTCAAAGGTCTGACGGAAGAGGATGAATCCCGTTTCGTAGAGCTTGACCGCCTGGAAATATCTCTCCTCGCCCAGATAGACCAGGGCCTGATCCATGATCTCGTTGAAGATCTTCCTGTAGTAGACGAGCTCCGCGCTGATGCGGGCATCCCGGATAGCCACCCGGGTCGCCTCGTTGGGATTGCTGTCCAGATTATCCAGATCCCTGATGAGGGTCAGGGCCTTTTCGTAGTCCTCCTCCTCAAAGAGAACCCGTATCAGCTCGTCGTAGATTTCGTTATAACTGTCCCGGTAGGTACGGATAAGACGGATTTTATCCTGGGCCAACTCGAAGTACTCCGGATCCTGCTTGGACAGGGCGATGAGCACGGCTATGGCTTCATTGAAGTTCCGCTCCTCGATCAGACGATCCGCATCGTCCATGGTGTAGAGCTGTTCCTCCTGTTTTCCTCCCCCGGAAAGGGGGTGGGAAAGGAGAGTCAGAATAGTAAAAAAAAGGGCTCCCGCCCTGCATCCGAACCGGTTCATATCCTCTTTTTATTATATCGGCAGAAAAGATTTCCGTCTGGATATTTCACTTAAAAAGTGTTATCATGTATGTGATGGCACGCAAAAGGCTTATCCTTCCCTTTTTTTTTCTCTGCCTGTTCTGGCTGCATGCTGATTTTGAAGATACCTACAGCGAGATAATCAGCCTGGCGGGACTGGATCCCAACAGCGGCAGGAACTCCTTTCTTACCCTGATCATTCCTGCGGGGGGAAAGTACCAGTCCATGGGAACCGCCTATACGGCGGTGGTGAAGGATTCGGGCTATCTCGACGCCAATCCGGCCACAAGCTCCCATCTGAAGAATACGGAGCTCTCCTTCTTCCACAACGACTGGATAGACGATTCCAACCTGGAAAGTGTAGCCTATACCCAGAGGATTGACAATATGGGCTGGGGGATCGGGGGAAAGTTCCTCTGGCTCCCCTTCGAAGCGACCAACACCTGGGGAGCCGTGACATCATCGGGGGCTTACTCCGAGTCGGTGCTTACCTTCAACTTCTCCCTGAATTTCCTGAACGATTACTACTACAGCGGGGTGTCCCTGGGGGTTAACGCCAAGGCGGCCTACCGGGGCATTTCCGAATCCCTGGCCAAGGATCAGAACGCCCTGGCCCTGATGGGGGACGTGGGGGTGCTGACCCGGTTCAACCTGTTCAAGTTCTATCCCTCCCGGGAGAAAAATTTCGGCCTGGGCATCTCCGCCAAGAATCTGGGCAAGGAGTTCATCACCAATCCCGATCCCCTTCCCTCCCAGCTGACCGGGGGTATCTCCTACTCCCCCATCAAGCCCCTGCTCCTGGCGGCGGACATGACCTATCCCTTCAATCTGAACGGGGAGGAAGCGGAAGCGATAAGCTACGCCTTCGGAATGGATCTTTCCATGACCGATTTCCTCTCCCTCCAGGGAGGGTTCCTTCTGAAGCTGGGCAAACCTCGCATAACCCTGGGCACCGATCTGGAAATGGAGAAATTCTCCGTGGGAGTCAACTATACCCTGGATCTGGCCACCCAGTTCAAACCGGTGGACCGCATCGTCCTCTCCCTCTCCCTGAATCTGGGCGACTTCGGGCGGATGACCCTGAGGGACAAGGTGCAGGAGCTCTACCTGACCGGCCTGGGCGCCTACTCCCTGGGGAATTACACCCAGGCCATACAGTACTGGGAGGAGTGTCTGGAGCTGGATGAGAATTTCACCCCCGCCCGGGAGATGATCGATACGACGAATAAGTCCATGGAGCTGGAGCAGAAGATGCGGGAGAAGCAGACCGTCGAGTAGTCAGACCCCCAGGGACTCCCGGCATTTGTGATAGAGCAGAGCCAGGGGCACGTCGGAGACGGTTTTTGTGATGATTCCCGAAGGTCCGGACCGGCGGATAAGCCGCCCGAAACGGGCCAGTGCCCGCCTCCCCAGGCGCTGTTCGATACTTTTGAGAATTTCAGCGGTCATGCCCGTGTTATCCTCGGCGGAGGGATGGTAAGCTTCCCGGGTCCAGTTTTCCCTTATTTTATCAAGGGGCCGCTGCTCCAGAGTTTCCAGAAAGAGTTCCAGTTCCCGCAGGAAAAGGGATTCCCGGAATTCCACCCGGTCTATGCTGCCCTTCACATCGATTCTCTTCTGCACCATCCTCACACCCCTCTCCAGGCGCCTCCTGTGCCAGAGGGAGAACAGGAAGGCCCCTCCCAGGGAGAGGGCCACCTCATCCACCAGGGGGACCGGATCGTGAACCACGTAGGAAAAAAAGTAGAACAGGGCCAGAAAGACCAGTACGGACAGGCCGAATCGGAGATAGAAGGTCCTCTCACCAAGCTGAAGCCGGCTGCCCTCCTCTCCCAGAACGTAGAGCTTGCCCTTGACCTGCTCGATCTGCTTCATATCCGGATAGGCCCCGAAATATCCCTCCACCCGGTTTTCCTCCAGGGCGGTAACGAAATCGGAGGGGGACAGGGAGGCAAAAACATCCATCTCTCCCCCCTCCCGGTGCAGAATGAGAACCCGGTTACTCATGGGCTTCCGCCTCAAGGAGTTCCACCAGGTCCGCAAAACCGTAAAGGCTCGCATATTTCAGGGCGGTCATGCCCAGATTATCCTTCAGATGTTTGTCGGCCCCTTCCCGGATCAGTACCATCGCCGTGGCCACATGCTGATTGCCTATGGCCAGGATCAGGGCGGTCTGCCCTTCCCGGGAGGCATGGTTCAGATCGGCTCCCATGGCGATTAAAAGCTCCACCAGCTCCGTCCTACCCGACGAAGCCGCTTCCATCAGGGGCGTGGTTCCCCTGTCCCGGGAGAGAACATTGATATTGCAGCCCCTGTTGATGAGGTGATTCACCAGGGTGACATCGTCCCGTCTTATAATGCTGTTGATCAGGGGGACCCCCCTGTCGTTGACATAGTTGGGATCCCCTCCCCTCTCGATATATAACTCCAGGAGCATCAGGTCCTTATCCCTGTCCCCGACCAGGGTGGGAGTGGCCAGTTTTTCATATCCTATGATTTCCAGAAATTTGTTTGCCGCCACCACATCGTCCATCCGGTGCCATCGGTTCTTCACTTTCTCAAAATGCTCATTCATACCGGAGAAGCTCCGGATCACGGGAAAATGCTTGAGCCAGGCGGGAAGGGTGGTGTCGACTCTGTTAATATAGAAAATCGTATTGATCCTCCTGATCATTTCATTATCCTTCTCCTGTGAAAAACCGGTGATGTAGGGAATCCATTGCGTCCCCAGATCACTCTGGTCGCACAGGATGAGAAAATCATAGGAGGATTTGAGAATGCTCACAAGCCGGTTCTCCCCGTTAAGGGTCCAGCGGGAGTCTATGATAAAGAAATTGACGAGGACAAAGCGCTTTTCAAAAAAATCTTTGAGCCGGGGTATGAGGTATTTATTTTCCAGAGTGACAATGGCGGTTATCTTCATATACCTCTTTTATTATCGGTCCGGGGGGATGAAAAATCAATATGAACATGGTAAAATCCCCCCATGGCGGAAGAGGACAGGCTCAAACAGTATATGGAATTGCTGGAACAGCATACCGGCGGACTCCCCAGTGAGGAGGGCCTCAAAAAGCTTCAGGCCCAGTGCCGTCTTGAGCCGGGGGATCTGAAAAAGCTGGACATGCTTGTGGAAAGGCATAACGAGCGGGCCGATATCTACCAGCACCGGGACAATGTGAACGGTGCGATCGAAGAACTGGAACGGGCCTGCCAGCTCTCACCCCGTGATGCCTATCAGCACCTGAATCTGGCCAAGCTGTACAAGAACCGCTACGAGAATTACGGCTTCCTCCGCCGGGACCGCATCCGGAGCAGGGAGGAGGCGGAAAAAACCCGGATTCTGGATCCGGGACTCAGGGAGCCGGCGGAGCTTATCGAGGAACTGGCCCTCATACAGAAAAGCCTTTACGGAGGGAGAAGGGGACGTCGGCCGGTCACGCCCATCATCCTGGCCGCCCTACTTCTGATTCTCATCATTCTCTTCTCCGGGAGAGAGGCTATCTCGAACTGGATCTCCGGGATTCTCAATCCCCCCCGGGAGGTCATCTACATCCCTCCCCCCCGGCCCTTCGATCCCTCCCTGCCCAGGGAGATAGGGCTGGAGAGCTATGATTTCACCTCCCGGAATCTGGAGTTCACCCTTCAGAAATCCCGGGTCATCCCGGTGAACGACCATTGGGGTTATGAGCTGAAGGGAGGCATCAGCTCCCCTTCCCTGGCCATGGGAGAGGCGACTCTGGAATTGCGCTTCCTCGGTGATGGGAGCCGGATCATCTACTCCAGGGAGCTCTCTCTTGATGAGGGCCCCCTGATTCTGCCCGGGGAAACCCTTCCGGTGGATCTCTTCTTCTTTCTCCCCTTTTCTCCCCGGGAGCTGGATCGCATCTCCCTGACTCCCCAATCGGTCAGCCTGAAGGATCCGCCCTCCTACACGCCCCGGGATATCCGCCTCTGGTGGGAGAAGGAGAAGCCCGAGGGGGTTAAGCTGACCCTGGAGGAGAGGGAGTCCTATTCCCTGGAAGGTTACGACAGGAACCGCCATTTCTTTGTTTTTGATCTGAGCCAGAAGGGCCAGGCGTCCCTTGACTCGCTGGAACTGAGCTTCCGCTGGAAGAACCGGGCGGAGGAAACCGTTCTTGTCCACGATGTGACCGTTGCGGGGAATGAGAGTCCCCTACTGGGTGGGGGAGAAGTCCGGGCCTTCGAATTTCAGGTGGGAACCCCCTTCTCGGAGAACTGGGATTCCCTTAGCTACGATGTGACCGTGACGGAGATCGGGCTTGCCTCAGAGTAGGCGGAGTTTCTCCATCACTCCTTCGATGATGTAGTCCGGGGTGGAGGCGCCCGCACTGACCCCTATACGGTTATACCCTTCCAATTCC
>QKAI01000339.1 GCA_003246505.1 Spirochaetaceae bacterium
ACCATCCGCCAGTACCGGCTGGGCGTGTAGGTTACTGGTTACTGGTGATTTGTAATTTGGATTCGGGGAGACGGCGGGGGCTGTCGCCGATGGTTTCTGCCGGCTTTCCGGATGGGGATTGAAGATTTGAGTATGTTGAATTGTATGAGGGAAGTTTTTTGATGATTGAGAAATTGATCGAAGAGATGAACGCTCCCCGGGTCGAGGACCGATTGGCCGCGGCCCGGAAGATGGGTGATCTGATAAGGAAGGGGGAGGTGACACGGAAGGAATCGCCGGAGGTGAACAACCACGTGCACACCATCTACTCCTTCAGCCCCTATTCTCCCACCCTGGCCGCCTACAAGGCCTGGGAAGCGGGGCTCCTGGCCGTGGGCATTATGGACCACGACAGCGTGGGCGGCCTGGAGGAGATGGTGGAAGCGGGCAAGGCGATCGGCCTGGCCACCACCTGCGGTTTCGAGATGAGGGTCAACTTCACCGGGACGCCGGTGGAGGGGAAGCGGATCAACAACCCCGATTCGGACAACATCGTCTACATGACCCTCCACGGGGTGCCCCTGAATCGGGTCGGGGAGTGCCGGGAATTCCTGAAACCCTACCGGGCCGCCCGTTACGAGAGAAATAAAAAGCAGGTGGAGAAGCTGAACGCCCTGCTTGCTGAAAGCGACCTCCCCCCCCTGGACTTCGACAAAGACGTGGCGGCCATCTCCTGCTACGGCGAGGGCGGTTCCATTACGGAACGGCACATCTGCTATGCCCTGGCCGCCAAGCTGGTGGAGATCTCCGCCAAGGGCGAACCGGTGGTGAATCTGATGGAAGAGAAGATGGGCCTTAAGCTGACCGGCTCCCTGCGGGACCGGATGCTGGATCCCTCCAATCCCCACTATCTTTACGACCTCCTGGGAATCATGAAGGGCAACTACGTGGACCGGTTCTTCATCCAGCCCGACGAAGCGGAGTGCCCCCCCGTGAAAGAGGTGACCGCCTTCGCCCGCTCCATCGGCGCCATTCCCTCCTACGCCTACCTGGGCGATGTGGGGGAGAGTCCCACCGGGGACAAGAAGGCCCAGACCTTCGAGGATTCCTATCTGGATCTGCTGGCGGATACCCTCAAGGACGTGGGATTCCAGGCCATTACCTACATGCCGCCCCGGAATACCCTGGAGCAGCTTAAGAGGATCATGGCCCTGTGTTCCAAGCAGGGTTTCATGGAAATAAGCGGGGTGGATATCAACTCCTCCCGGCAGAGCTTTAACTGTCCCGAGATCCTTCAGGACGACTTCAAGCACCTCATCGACGCCACCTGGGCCCTCATCGCCCATGAAAAACTGGCCGGGAAAGAGGAAAAGCTGGGGATTTTCAACGATAATAATCCTATGGCCGGAAAAACTCTGGCCCAGAGACTGGAAGCCTATGCCCGGGCGGGCAAGGCGATGGACCCGGTACATCCGGAGGAAATAAAACTGATATGAGTAGTGTGGTAAATCTGATCGGCCCCTGTCTGAGGGGATTGAGTTTTGACGGGAACAAGGGAAAGATCGTCCTGTTTTCCGAGAGGAAGCAGGCCGTTACCCCCGCCGTTAAAACGGGTGCCCTGACGGAGGAGAACTACCGGGAAGAGCTGGCCAAGGCCTGGAAGCCGGGCACGGCCCTGGTTGAGGTGGTAGGAACCGGCTGTTACTACCTGGGTGAATCCTACGACGAGGCCCTGGCCCTGGCGGAAGGAAAAATTTCCACCCCCTCGGAGAAGGCTACCCTAGCCGACCGGAACGGGGTGGTGAAAAACAAGACCGCCCTGGTCACCGGGGGCGCCCAGGGATTCGGGGAGGGTATGGTGCGGGGACTCGCCGAAGCGGGGGCCTTCGTCTTCATCGCCGACATGAACCTGGCGGGAGCGGAAAAGCTGGCGGACACCCTGAAGGCCGAGCTGGGACGCACCTGCGCCTGCGCCCTATCGGTCAATGTCACCGACGAGGCGTCGGTGGAAGCCATGATGGATAGGGTCGCCCTGACCACGGGAGGACTGGATGTCTTCGTCAGCAACGCGGGCGTCCTCAAAGCGGGCAGCGTCAAGGAGATGACCCTGAAGGACTTCTCCTTCGTGACCAGCGTGGACTATACGGGCTTTTTCATCTGCACCAAGTTCGCCTCAAGACAGATGGCCGTCCAGAACAAAGCCTCCAGGGGATATCTGACGGACATCATCTGCATCAGCTCCAAGTCAGGCCTGGAAGGGTCCAACAAGAACGGGGCCTACGCGGGTGCCAAATTCGGCGTCATCGGCCTGACCCAGAGCTTTGCCCTGGAACTGGTGACCGACGGCATCAAGGTGAACGCCCTCTGCCCGGGCAACTTCCTGGACGGCCCCCTCTGGTCCGATCCGGACCGGGGCCTCTTCGTGCAGTACCTGAACGCGGGCAAGGTCCCCGGCGCCAAGACCGTGGCCGACGTGCGGCGGTTCTACGAATCCAAGGTCCCCCTGGACCGGGGCTGCACCACGGAAGATGTGATGAAGGCCCTGTTCTACACGGTGGAACAGAAGTACGAGACGGGACAGGCTATACCCATTACGGGCGGCCAGGTCATGCTTAACTAGGCGGACGGCACATCTTTTGTCGAATACGGCGTTGTCGGAAGAACCCCGGCTCCTCATGTACTTCCAGTACACTGCGGGCCGGGAACCTTCCTCCGCCTTGTCTTCAACAAAATCTGTACCATCCGGAATCCCTGCACCTCTTTATAGGGATGCAAAAGGGACAAGGATCATGAAAGGGCACAAAATTTAAAAAAACCTTTGCGCCCTTCGCGATCTTCGCGAGAAATAAAAAAACTGTGCGCTCTGCGGCCTCTGTGTGAGATTCCGCCGGGCGGTTCAGCAGGAATCGAGAATCCCCGTTATTCCGGTAAGGGGCGGGGCATGAAAAGGAGTTATTTCATGAAAACTAAAGCGGTTAGATTGTACGGAAAGGGCGATTTGAGACTGGACGAGTTCGAGCTGCCCGAAATAAGGGACGACGAGATTCTGGCGGAGATCATTTCCGACAGCGTGTGCATGTCCAGCTATAAGGCCCAGAGCCAGGGTACGGACCACAAGCGCGTTCCCAAGGACGTGGCCACCAATCCCATCATCATCGGCCACGAGTTCTGCGGGCGCCTCCTCAAGGTGGGTTCCAAATGGGCCGGCCAGTTCAAGGAGGGGGACAGGTTCGCCATCCAGCCCGCCCTGAACTACGAGGGGGGCCCCGTGGGACTTCTCTCTGCGCCGGGCTATTCCTACACCACCATCGGAGGGGCGGCCACCCACATCGTCATCCCCGCGGAGGTCATGGAGCAGGGCTGTCTGCTCCCCTATGACGCGGAGGCCTTTTTCATGGGATCCCTGGCGGAGCCCGTTTCCTGTATCGTTGGTACCTATCACGCCCACTACCACATTCCCGCAGGCACCTACATCCATAACATGGGCATCGTGGAGGGGGGCAAACAGGCCATCCTCGCCGGTGTGGGCCCCATGGGGCTGGGCGCCATCGACTACGCCATCCACTGCGACAGGAAGCCCTCCCTCCTGGTGGTTACCGATATCGACCAGGCCAGACTGG
The DNA here is from genome assembly GCA_003246505.1 of Spirochaetaceae bacterium. Taxonomy (GTDB): domain Bacteria; phylum Spirochaetota; class Spirochaetia; order DSM-2461; family DSM-2461; genus SZUA-368. The sequence goes on from QKAI01000339.1 coordinate 3,600, forward strand.
ACCGGGCCGCCTCCATCTACACCGTGGCTGAAGCGAAGAAGAACGGGGTGGAGCTGGTTTACCTGAACACCAGCCAGGGCGATGCGGTGGCCAGGCTGATGGAGCTTTCCGGCGGCAAGGGCTACGACGACGTCATGGTCATGGCCCCCGTGGCCCCCGTGGTAAAGCAGGGCGACGCCATTCTGGCACAGGACGGGTGTCTGAACTTCTTCGCCGGTCCCAGCGATGCCTCCTTCTCCGTGGAGATGAACTTCTACAACGTCCATTACGCCGCCCATCATGTGGTGGGAACCAGCGGCGGCAATACGGACGACCTGAAGGAGTCCCTGGCCATGATGGCCAGGGGGGAACTGAACCCCTCCGCCATGGTCACCCATGTGGGCGGTCTGGACGCGGTGGTGGAGACCACGAAGAACCTTCCCAAGATTCCCGGGGGCAAGAAGCTGATGTACGTGCAGAAGAGCTGCGACCTCTTCGCCCTGGCCGATCTGGAGGAAATGGGGAAAACCAATCCCTTTTACAAGGAATTAGGTAAAATTGTCAAAGCCCATAACGGACTCTGGTCAGCGGAAGCGGAAGCCTATTTCCTTGCCAATACGAAAAATATTTAATATATAATTCCATTACCCAGCATAGGAGGGACGGGGGAAACATGCAGGATATAGCTCAGTCAGAGTCAATTTTGTGTATGTTTTCATCGCCCTCCTTTTATTATAGTAAATTCATACCCTCGTTTAATATGTTTTAAGGAGATAGAAGAAGTGAAAACCACGAAACAGGCGAATGCCGTTAGAATTCTTGCCATGGACGGAGTCCAGAAGGCAAATTCCGGACATCCCGGAGCCCCCATGGGCATGGCCGATATGGCCGATGTTCTCTGGAGAAAAAACCTCAACCATAACCCGGCCAATCCCAAATGGTTCAACCGGGACCGTTTCGTCCTGTCCAACGGGCATGCTTCCATGCTCATCTACTCCCTTTTGCACCTGACCGGCTACGACCTGAGCCTGGAGGACCTGAAAAATTTCCGCCAGCTCGATTCCAAAACCCCGGGCCATCCCGAATTCGGGGAAGTGCCCGGCGTGGACACCACAACCGGACCCCTGGGGCAGGGCTTCACCAACGCCGTGGGCATGGCCCTGGCCGAGAAGATTCTGGCCGACAAATATAACAAATCGGATATAGCCCCCATCGACCACTACACCTACACCTTCATGGGCGACGGCTGTATGATGGAAGGCATCAGCCACGAAGCGGCCTCCTTCGCCGGCACCCACAAACTGGGCAAGCTCGTCGCCTTCTACGACGACAACGGCATCTCCATAGATGGAGAGGTGGACGGCTGGTTCACCGACAATACCCCCAAGCGCTTCGAAGCCTACGGCTGGCAGATCGTGGGCCCCATCGACGGCCATGACGAAAAGGCCATTCAGAAGGCCCTGGACGAGGCGAAGGCCAACAAGACCCAGCCCGCCCTCATTGTCTGCAAGACCACCATCGGCTTCGGTTCCCCCAACAAATCGGGCAAGGAAGAGTCCCACGGCGCCCCCCTGGGTGCGGAGGAGTGCGCCCTGGTCAGAAAGGAACTGGGCTGGGAGCACGAGGAACTTTTCTACGTTCCCGAGGACATCTACGCCGACTGGAACGCCAAAGAGAAGGGCGCCGCCTCCGAAGCGGCCTGGAACAAGGTGATGGATGCCTACGCCAAGGCCTATCCCGCTGAAGCCAAGGAACTCAAGGCCCGAATGGAAGGGAAACTTCCCGAAGGCTGGGAGGCTGAATACAACAAGTACGTGAAGGGCCTCATGACCGGAGCCAAGGCCATCGCCTCCCGCAAGGCGTCCCAGCTCTCCCTTGACGAAGTGGGCAAGCTGATTCCCCAGCTCATCGGCGGTTCCGCCGACCTGGCGCCCAGCAACCTCACCGTCTGGTCCGGGTCCAAGGACATCACCCCCGCCGATGCGAACGGCAACTACCTCCACTACGGCGTGCGGGAGTTCGCCATGACCGCCATCACCAACGGCATGGTCCTCCACGGCGGTTTCCTGGCCTACAACGCCACCTTCCTCATCTTCAAGGACTACGCCCAGAACGCCATCCGCATGGCCGCCCTGATGAAGCAGCAGAGCATCCTCATCTACACCCACGACTCCATCGGAGTGGGGGAGGACGGACCCACCCATCAGCCCATCGAGCAGGTCCCCACCCTGCGGCTCATGCCCGGCGTCCATACCTGGCGCCCCGCGGACTGGCTGGAAACGGCGGTTGCCTGGAGAGAGGGCGTCAAGTACACCGAGGGCCCCACCGCCCTGGCCCTGTCCCGGCAGAATCTGGAACCCCTGCCCCGCACGGACAAGCAGGTGGAAGACGTGGCCAGGGGCGGATACGTCCTGGTCGACTGCGAAGGCACCCCGGACTACATTCTCATGGGAACCGGTTCGGAAGTGAAGGTATGCGTCGACGCCGCCACCCTTATGGCGGGGAAGGGCAAGAAGGTGCGGGTCGTTTCCATGCCCTGTACGGAAGTCTTCGATGCCCAGGACGGCGCCTACAAGGAGAGCGTTCTGCCTAAATCCGTAAGAAAGAGGGTGGCCGTGGAAGCCCAGATCGGCGATACCTGGTATAAGTACGTCGGCCTGGACGGTACGGTCGTCGCCATGGAAGGCTACGGGATATCCGGCAATGCGAGCGTGATTTTCAAGCATTTCGGCTTTACCGCGGAAAACGTGGCCGCCAAAGCCCTGGCCCTATAAAAAGGAAGGACACAAAAAAAGGAGCTTCCCGGGAAGCTCCTTTTTTTTCGTCCCCAGAGGGAAATCAGAACCAGAGGCGAAAGCCGAGAGCGGCCTGGGCGTTCCAGGAGGGGAAGTAGAGCTCCGGCTCAAAGCCCAGTCCCACGGCGGGTGAGATTTCCAGGAAGGTCTCCAGGAAATCGACGGGCCGGATGGTAAGCCCCAGGGGGGCTCTTCCGCCCAGGTTGAATCCCCACTGATTGTCAACCATTGAGAAGCCCGCATAGAATCCCAGGCCGATGTAGAAATCCAGTTTCCCGGTCAGGTTCTGCTGAATCACCCACCAGTCGTCGGTGATGCCGAAGTTGATGTAGTCCGCCCCGTAAAAGCCCAGACGGGCCGTCTGTATCGTCCCGGGTATGGTCGGAGTGCTCAGGGTTATGACGCCGCCCAGGTTGTTATTGCCGTTGTCGTAGCCGTAGGCGATGGCCCCCCCCAGGCCGGTCTCGGCGCTCAGGGCGAAGAGGGTGAGAATGGTAATGGTCAGGGTAAGTATTATCTTTTTCATAGCACTCCTATTGTCGGCCGTCCGGGCCTGTCGAATTACTTCTTTCAGACAAGCATAATCCGGAAAAGGGCTCCCCCTCCGGGATTGTCCTCCACAATAATCCGCCCCTTATGGGCTTCCACCACCGCCTTGACCATGCTCAGCCCCAGGCCCATGCCGGGACTGGTCCGGCTCTTCTCGCCCCGGTAGAGCCGCTCCCAGATCTTTCCCTTTTCCCCGTCGGGGATGCCCGGCCCGTTGTCCGCCACGGTGATCTCCGCCCCCCGCCGGGAATCGGTCTTTTTCACGCGCAATTCCACCTTCCCCCCGGGGGGTGTGAATTTCAGGGCATTGTCCACCAGGTTGGCCAGGGCCTGGTTCAGCCTCAGGGGATCTGCCTTCAGACGTATCCCTTCGTCGCAGGTACAGCGGAATT